>JAUVDU010000261.1 GCA_030595135.1 Deltaproteobacteria bacterium
CTTCAGGATTTCCGGTGACGAGGTTAAAATATTTAAAAAAGGCAACCAGGTTATTCTGGAGCCCATAGAGGTGACATGGGATTCGTTGTTTGAATCTCTCGGTGAATTCCCGGAAGACTTTATGAAAGAGGGGCGTAATCAGCCGGCCATGCAGAAAAGAGACTCTTTCTGATGCGCTATCTGCTTGACACCAATATTTGTATATACCTCATCAAGAGCCGTCCTCCAGAGGTGCTTTCGCGATTCAGACAACATTCACCACTAGATGTTGCAATCTCCACAATCACCCTGTTCGAACTTCAATATGGAATTGAAAAAAGCCGATACCGGCAACGTTCTGAAAATGCCCTGGCAAAATTTCTGCTGCCGCTAAACCATATTGATCTGGATCGTTCTGCAGCTCTGGAAGCTGCTGCTATTCGCGCGCAACTTGAAAAAAAAGGCCTGCCGATTGGTTCTTATGATCTCCTCATCGCCGGTTTGGCCAGGTCGCGGGAGATGATCTTGGTGACCAACAATACCAAAGAATTTGCAAGAATTGATGATTTGCATCTGGAAAACTGGGTTGAATAATATTGCTGTAAGGAGAGAGAGGGGTGAAAATCCGATTCTGTAAAGCTATTTGTGCGGTGTCTGTTTTTCTTCTGCTGGTTTTGGCAGCGCCTGCTGTGGTAGCCGATGAGCTTGCCGACAGCCCCCGGGATGTTTTTATCGGGGTATTGGCTAAACGTAGTGTCGCAACCTGTCTTAAACGCTGGCAGCCATTGGCCGCCTATCTTGGTGAACAGGTAAGTGAAAAACGTTTTCATATTGTCGCTCTTCCTTTTGACCAGATTGAAGCAGCAGTTGCTGAAAAAAAGGTCGATTTTATCCTCGTTAATCCTTCGATTTATATCAATCTTGAAGAAAAATACAAAGTTTCCCGCATCCTGACGTTGATCCAGAAACAGGGTGGCCGCTTCAGTAGTGAGTTTGCCGGGGTTCTGTTCCATCTGGCTGAGCGTGGTGAACTTAATAATTTTAAAGCCCTCAAAGGGTGTTTACTAGGTGCTGTAAACCCTGATTCTTTAAGCTGGCAAGCGGTAAAATTTGAACTTTTTGAGGAGGGGTTTTCGGTTGAACGCGATCTTGCCGGTTTTAGCTTTACCAACTCGCATGACCTTGTGGTTTATGGCGTTCTGAAAGGTCGCTCCGATTTCGGGGTTGTGCGTACCGGAACCCTGGAAAGAATGGCTCAGGAGGGGTTGATTGAGATCGAAAAAATAGCGGTTATCCATGAGCATGGAGGCGGCCAGGTTCATCTTCCCTTTGCCCATTCAACCAGGGCCTATCCTGAGTGGCCGCTGGCAAAAATGCCAAATACCAATAATTATCTGGCTAACCGGGTGGCTATAGCCCTGCTCTTTTTGGCTCCTGGTGATGATGTCTGCGTCAAGGCTCGTATCGGGGGCTGGACTACACCCTTAAGTTATCGATCGGTAAGAACTCTTCTGAAAACTCTGAAATTGCCGCCTTATGAACATTTGGGTGAAGTCAGTGTCGTTCAGATCTGGCGGCAGTACTACCATTTTATTATCGTCCTGATTCTTCTGGCTCTGCTGGTTGTTGCCGCTGTTATTGGTCTCTCTATAGTTAATAACCGGGTTCGGGCTCTGCGGCGGGAGCAAGAAAAGATGATTGCCGATCTCCATCTTGCCGAAGAGAGCGCCAAATCTCGAGGATATATGGCTCAGGAGTTGTTGAATGCGATTCCACTGCCGGTTTTCTATCTTGATCGTCAGGGTGATTATCGGGGCTGTAACCAGGCTTTCGAAAAGTTCGCCGGTTTTCTTAATAAAGAGCTTCGGGGAAAATCGGGAGTCGATTTTCCGGTAGCCGGTGATTTACGCGTTGTTCACGAAGATGATCAGCAACTTTTTCTCAAAGGCGGGATGCGGACCCGTGAGGTGGAACTTGAGAATAAACACGGAATACAGAGCTTTCTCGAACTCAAAGTCAGTGTCTACCGTGAGCGTGATCGTCGCCCGGCCGGCCTCATCGGTGTGATCAATGATCTTACCAACCACAAGCATATGGCTCGGCGCATGGCTCAGCTCAGTGCTGTCATCGAACAGGCGGCTGAAAGTATCGTGGTTACCGATCCTGACGGGATAATTCAGTATGTCAACCCGGCCTTTGAAAAGGTGACCGGTTATATGATGTCGGAGGTGCTCGGCAAAAATCCTTCAGTTCTGAAGAGTGGTCGTCAGGATGAAAGTTTTTACAAAGAACTCTGGGAGATGTTAGCTAGAGGTCGTACCTGGCGTGGTTCTTTTATTAATCGACGTAAGGATGGTACCTTTTTTGATGAAGATGCGGTCATTTTCCCGATTCGTAATGATGGTGGCGAGATTATCTCGCTGGCCGCAGTCAAAAAGGATGTTAGTCAAGAGAAGGCGATGCAGGTTCAGCTTAGAACTTCTCAACGTCTCGAAGCTGTGGGTCAGTTGGCGGCAGGTGTTGCCCATGAACTTAATACGCCGATCGGTTTCGTCTCCAGCAACTTTGAAAGTATTACCAACTACATCAAAAATTTTGTTGATCTTCTGGAACTCTATCGCGAGACCGTGGCTGAACTTGCCGGTCAACTCCCGGAGAAAGGGCCTGCGGCCCTGGCCAAGACGGCGGAGCTCGAAGAGGATCTCCAGATTGAGTTTATCCTCGAAGATCTTGATGATCTTTTCACTGAATCGAGAGATGGATTTGAACGGATCACCTCAATCGTTACTAAATTGAGGGAGTTCTCCCGCATCGACCAGATGGATGCTAAGGAGAGCTTTAATTTTAACCAGGCGATCGAGACCACGATTGTCGTTGCCCGCAACGAATATAAGTATAGTGCCGAAATTGAACTGGAGCTCGATCCGGAACTGCCCGATGTTATGGCTTCCGGCGGTGAGATCAATCAGGTTATTTTAAACCTGATTATTAATGCCGCCCAGGCGATCAAGGAGCAGGAGCGTCAGGAACTCGGGCGGATCACGATTACGACCGGTTTTGACGAAGAGTGGGTACGCTGTAAAATTGCCGATGATGGTTCCGGGATTAAAGCGGAGAATCTGGAGCGCATATTTGACCCCTTTTTTACGACTAAACCAGTCGGAAAAGGTACTGGTTTAGGCTTAAATATTTCGTATGATATCGTTACGAATAAACACAAAGGCAGTTTGATCGTGGAGTCAGTTGTCGGCGAGGGGACAGCTTTTATCATTGCTTTGCCTCGCTCAACGGCAAACTCTAACCCGGCTTAATCCGGCGGAGCCTGAACCGAATTTTGTATTAGCCACAGAGGCTCAGAGATCACAGAGGAAAATCATTTTTGTTTTACTCTGTGCCCTCTGTGTCTCTGTGGCAAAATGGATGTAACCACATGACTGAACAAAAAAATATTCTCTTTGTAGACGATGAGAAGAGTGTTTTGCGCTCTTTGCGCCGGGCTTTTATCAACAGCGGTCACAAACTCTATTTTGCCGACTCCGGCGAGCTTGGTCTCAAAATGCTGGCCGCCGGTAAAGGCAAGATCGATATGGTTTTAAGTGATATGCGAATGCCGGGTATGGATGGTTATACCTTTCTTAAAGAGATTAGGGAAAAATATCCTCAGGTTATCCGCTTGATCTTAAGCGGTTTTGTCGAGGAGTCCTATGTCTATAAGGCC
>JAUVDU010000216.1 GCA_030595135.1 Deltaproteobacteria bacterium
ACAACTGAAGATTCCGGCAAAGGCTGTTTATGAACTTGCAATCGGATCTACAGCATGATAAATATAACTCAGTTTATCAGGTTATCCCTGATATGGGCTTTGCCCAAGGCATAATCATCGGAATATGTTACCAAGGAGAGCACAATGAAACTATTCAAATTAACCGCCCTATTGATCATCATTTCCTTAATCCTTGGGGCCTGCAATGCAATAAACAGTAAATCCGAACTCTCCACCTCCCCCGTACTTGAGAGAATTGCGGCCCGGGGCGAATTGATCGTCGGTACTGCGGCAAGCATGCCGCCGCTTAATATGACAACCAAAAGCGGCAACATAATCGGTATCGAACCCGATATCGCAACCTTCATTGCCGCCGGCATGGGGGTTGATCTAAGTTTAAAATCGATGCCGTTTCACCAACTCTTGTCGGCGCTCGAAGCCGGGGAGATCGATATGGTGATGTCAAATATGACAATGTCTGGAAAACGCAACCTTAAAGTCGCTTTTGTCGGCCCCTATTTTCTCTCCGGTAAATCGATTCTGACCAAAGATATCGCCATCGCCTCAATCGAGGATGGAGAAGCTCTCAATAATCCTGAAACCACTTTGGCCGCCTTAAAGGGTTCGACAAGCCAACAGGTCGTGGAAGGGCTCCTGCCCAAAGCCAACTTTGTCCCGACGGAAACCTACGATGAAGCCGTCAAGCTGGTTTTAGACGGAAAAGTCAATGCCCTGGTAGCGGATTATCCCATCTGCCTGATTT
Source organism: Deltaproteobacteria bacterium (assembly GCA_030595135.1). Taxonomy (GTDB): domain Bacteria; phylum Desulfobacterota; class Anaeroferrophillalia; order Anaeroferrophillales; family Tharpellaceae; genus Tharpella. Next base: position 764 of record JAUVDU010000216.1, read on the forward strand.
CAACCTTCCGCTACCCGGAAGCCGAGCTCTCAACCATGTTGAAACCCTTTACCTTTGAGCCTATCGGTATTGCCATACCGGGCAACGACCCGCTTCTGGTTAACTGGCTGCAAAATTTCTTTATCTCTTTTAAGGGCAGCGGCGAGCTTGAGAGAATAACCAGATATTGGCTCGATGACGGTTCCTGGCTGGATTTGCTGCCCGAAGTTGAATAGAATTGACTGAAAAAAGCCTAAATGGCTACCATTTTCGACCTCTTTGACCCTTTCGACCCCTTAGACTATTTTGGAGACAGTTTGAAGATAGAGAACTTAATCCATTTTCGCTTCAGGTTTCAGAACCTACTGCTCTGGCTCTTTCTCTACCTTATCGTCAGCCCGCTCCTGACGGCCATGCCCAATGCCTACATGGTTACTCAGGCACTATTTACGATCGTTCTCTTTTCTGCGATTTATACTATCCACCGAGAGAACAAACCCCAGTGGCCGGCAATCGTCCTCATGATTCTGACCACCATCTTGCTCTGGGGCAACATCACCGGCCTGCTCCAGATCAGCGAGAAGGCGATTGACGTGCTTCTTGTTCTCTATCTGGGCCTGCTGGTTTTATCATTCAGCCACTATATCTTCAACGCTAAAAAAGTTGATGTTGAGTTAATTTCAGCGGCCCTCTGCCTCTATCTCTTGCTGGCCCTGCTCTGGGCCTCGCTCTTTATGCTGATGGAAGATTGCCTGCCCGGCTCTTTTGCCGGCGCCGGATTCGGTCAGACCGACCATATCAGAGAAGAATTTCAACATTTCCATTATTTAAGTTTTGTTACGATAACCACTTTAGGTTACGGCGACATCACACCGCAAACCCCGCCGGCGATGGCTCTCTGCCAACTTGAGGCGGTTATCGGACAGTTCTTTACCGCAGTCTTCGTCGCTCGCCTGGTCGGAATCCAGGTGGCTCAAAGCTTTGTCAAAAAGACGGAATAGGCAAAAATGAAAAAAACGTTCTTCATCTCCTATCTGCTGACACTCTCGATCATTATGGGAGGGTGTTCTTTCAGCAGGCTGAAAAAAGACCTGCAGGAACAAGAACGCCTGGTCAGAATCGAAGGTGAAGTTACGGCTCATCCCGCAACCAAGGCCCCGATCATGGTCGTCCTCCTAACCGAAGACCCCCTGCAACCCCGCGTTATAAACTACAAGATCATGCGCGCCCCCGGCAATTTCACCTTTTTTGCCGAACCTGATATTTATCGGATTTTTGCCTATGAAGACCGCAACCAAGATCAGCGCTTTCAAGCTGACGAAAGAGTGGGGAAATCAGGCCATATTGAACTTACAAAAGCCGGTTCCCGGGCTGACAATCTGACAATTAAAATCCCGGAGATACCGGATCAGGAGATTATTCGCAAAATTAAAGGTATCCGCGACCGAGGTAAAATTGCTCTGGTTAATTCACGGAATCATCTGGGGAAAATCATCACCCTCGATAACCCCTTTTTTACAAATGAGTTTGCGGCCATGGGCCTCTGGCAGCCGCTCAAATTTGTTAAGGAAGTGCCCTTTGGCATCTTCTTTATGGAAGAGTACCAGGCCACAAAAACCCCGGTTCTTTTCGTCCATGGCATCAATGGCTCACCACTCATTTTCAAAAAACTAATAGAAAACCTTGATCACACCCATTTTCAACCCTGGCTCGCCTATTATCCTTCCGGCGTAAAACTTGACCTGATTGCCGACTATCTGTATAGTTTACTGGAAGAGCTGCATACCCGATATAACTTCAAACAACTTCCGGTGGTTGCCCACAGTATGGGCGGCTTGGTTTCACGAGCCTTAATTAATCTTCACACAAAAAAAAGTGACCCTTTGTTTTTCGATCGCCTGATAACCATCTCGACACCTTGGGCCGGCCATGGGGCGGCCGAAATGGGGCTCAAATACGCACCGGCGGTCATACCGGTCTGGAATGATGTGGTACCCGGAAGTAAATTTCTTGAAAATTTATTTTCTCAACCATTACCGATGACCAACCCCCACTATCTCCTCTTCAGTTTTAAAGGTAAAAGCCGTTTCCCCGGCGGCAACAGCGACGGCGTGGTGACCATCGCCAGTCAACTGCGACCTCAAGCCCAAAACAACGCGGCCCTGGTTCGCGGTTTCGATGAAGACCACATCACAATTCTTAAAAATGATGCCGTGAGCAAACTTCTCAACCAGGTTTTAAGCCATGAACAATAATTGCAGCACCAAAGAGCCACCGACTGCAATCGATCTTAACCAAGTTTTGGCCTGCCATGGCTGCGACCTGTTGCTCGAACATATCCCGGTTGCAGCGGGAGAAAAGCTCAGTTGTCCACGTTGCGGAGAGATCCTCAAAGCTCCGAAAACAGACCCCATCAATCGCAGTCTGGCCCTATCCCTGACCGGGCTCCTGCTCTTTCCTTTCGCCATCTTCATGCCGATTATGACCCTTGATACTATGGGTCTGGAAAACAGCGGTAATATCTTTACCGGGGTGATTGTGGTCTGGAGTGACGGTTTCTGGCTGGTTTCCGCCATTCTGGCCCTAACCAGCATCCTCTTTCCCCTGGCAAAGCTGATGCTTCTCTTTGTCATTACTTTAAACCTCAAATTGAAACGTTACCATAATTTTCTACGCCTGCTGATGCGTAGCTATATTCATCTCGATGAGTGGGGTATGCTTGAGGTCTTTATGATCGGCATTCTGGTAACCATTATCAAAATGCACCACATGGCCCATATTCACTATGACACCGGCCTTTTCTGTTTTATCGGACTTCTGGTTGCGACCCTGGGCTCCTCAATGATGCTGGATGAAGATGAGTTCTGGAAACTGATTGAAAATGGTGAGCTGAATGATTAGTTCAGGAGTTGCACCAACCGCTAAAACCGCCGGTCTGGCCCTCTGCCATGACTGCCATAAACTGGTTCCGGCAATCGGAGAGCAGGCTTTAGCATCCTGCCCGCGCTGCGGGGCCGGAATTCACCTGCGCAAGCCTGATAGTATCAACCGAACCTGGGCTCTGGTACTGGCGGCTTTAATATTCTCATTTCCGGCCAATTTACTGCCGATTATGAAGGTCGACTTTATGGGGACGACTGACTTATCGACAATTATGGATGGCATAATCTATTTCTTTCAAGAGGGCTCTTACGGTATCGGTCTGGTTATTCTGACCGCCAGCATCCTGGTGCCCTGGTTTAAAATTATCGGCCTGATCCTGATTTTACTCTCAGTCCACTATCGCTGGCAAAGCTGGATGCGCCATAAAGCCCTACTTTTTCGGGCAATTGAGTTTATCGGCCGCTGGTCGATGCTCGATATTTTTGTTATTGCATTGCTTCAGGTTCTAGTCAACTTTGGCGGCATAACAACAATTTCCACAGCTTCCGCAGCCCCTTATTTTGTCGGGGTTGTCTTATGCACCATGTTTGCGGCT
>JAUVDU010000037.1 GCA_030595135.1 Deltaproteobacteria bacterium
TTGGTGATATCAGTCTCTTGGGTATGCCGCTGATCAGGGTGCTGGAAGCCAATAAGACCGGTCATGCTTTGAACCATAAGCTGGTTCAAGCCGTACTTGCTAAAACTGAGGCTTGGGAAAAGGTTACAACCGGCGAGTGGATTGATAGTTCATTGCCGACCTTTGCGGTTCCGCGCCTGGTCATGGGTGAGGCTTTGTTTTAGTGGTTTTCCCCGGCGAATAATACTTTAACAGTAAACAAAAAAAGCCCCGCTTACAAAAGCGGGGCTTTTTTTGTTTACTGAAGTCGACAGTGTTTTTTTGATAACCGCTATCTTAATTAACTTTTTAGGACCTCAAGATCCTTAAAATTCTCCAGGGCTTCAGGGTTGGCCAGGGCATCGCGGTTGGTGATCGGTAGGTTGTGAACCATGCGTTTGACTGCGAGTTCAACCTTTTTGCCGCTGATTGTATAGGGGATATCAGTAACCGGAATAATTTTGGCCGGGACATGACGTGGGGTTGTATCCTTGCGAATTGTAGTTTTGATAAGCTTTTCGAATTCCGGGGTTAACTCAACCCCATCCTCAAGAACGACAAAGAGGACGACCCGAACGTCACTATCTTCCCAGTCCTGACCAATAACAACACTGTCCTTGACGCCGGAGATGGTTTCAACCAAGCGGTAGATTTCGGCTGTACCGATACGAACGCCGCCGGGATTCAAGGTTGCATCAGAACGGCCATAGATGATGACGCCGCCGGTTTCAGTGATCATTATATAGTCACCGTGGCACCAGATATTGTTGTAGGTGTCAAAATAGGCATCGTGATATTTCTGGTTGTCGGGATCGTTCCAGAAGTAGATCGGCATTGAGGGGAAGGCGGCGGTGCAGACCAACTCTCCCTTTTCTTCGAAGACCGGTTTGCCGAAATCATCGAAGGCTTCAACCTTCATGCCGAGACCACAGCACTGGAGTTCCTCGATATAGACCGGCAGAATCGGGTTGCCAAGAGCGAAGCAGGAGATAATGTCGGTGCCGCCCGAAATCGAGGCCAGGTTGACATCTTCTTTAACTTCACGATAGACATACTCGAAACTTTCGGCTGAAAGTGGTGAGCCGGTTGAGCAGATTGCTTTGATTGAGCTTAAGTCGTAGGTCTTGCCCGGGGTGATCCCAGCCTGCTGGACGGCAGCAAAAAACTTGGCGCTGGTACCAAAAACCGTGATCTTTTCATCTTGAGCCAATTTGAAGGTCGCTCCACCATCGGGGTAGAAGGGGGAACCGTCAAAGAGGATGGTGGTGGCACCGACTGCCAGAGCCGAAACCAGCCAGTTCCACATCATCCAGCCGCAGGTCGTAAAGTAGTAGATTCGGTCTTCACGTTTCAGGTCGACATGGAAGATATGCTCTTTCAAATGTTGAATCAGGGTGCCGCCTGCGCCGTGGACAATACATTTGGGGGTTCCGGTGGTGCCGGAAGAGTACATTATATAGAGTGGGTGGTCGAAGGGAAGCTGCTCAAATTCAATTTCAAGTCCATCCTCTTGGCTCAGGAAATCCTGGAAATGGATCGCATTGTTGATCGCGCTGATATCGGCCCGCTCTTCGGTGTAGGGGATAACGATGACTTTTTCAATCGAAGGCAGTGAACCTAAGATTTCGCCAATTTTTTCCAGCGAGCTGAACTCTTTGCCGTTGTAGGAGTAGCCGTTGGCGGTAAAGAGGATTCGGGGTTCAATCTGACCGAAGCGGTCGAGAACGCCTTTGATCCCGAAATCCGGAGAACAGGAGGACCAGATAGCTCCTATACTGGTTGCCGCCAGCATGGCAACCACGGTTTCGATCATATTGGGGACAAATCCGGCAACCCGGTCGCCGCTTTTGATTCCGGCTTCACGCAGGGATTTTGCCAGCTTTGCCACCTGATTATAGAGGTCGGCATAGGTGATGCGGATCGCTTCCTGGTTTTCGCCTTTAAAGACCATGGCCTCTTTTTCGTCACGGAAACGCAAAAGGTTTTCGGCAAAGTTTAAGCGGGCTCCAGTAAACCATTTAGCTCCCGGCATCTTGTCGCCATCAACCATAACTTCATCGTAGCCTTTACTAGAGATGATGCCGCCATATTCCCAGACACTCTCCCAAAAGTCGGCCCGTTCATCAACCGACCACTTATGAAGTTCGTCATAAGTGGCAAATTCGAGGCCCTTTTTCTCTTTCAGTTGAGCCATCAGAGCGCTCAAGTTGGAGTTTTTGATACGTTCGGCGGAGGGTTGCCAGAGTGGAGTCTTCATCGTTTTCTCTCCTTCATCTATTTTAATACCACTTAACGTTAACTGTCGAATGTGGAGCAAAAAAATAAAATTTCAACGGCCCATTTAACCGATTCGGGAGCACTTGTCAACTTGAAATCAGATTAGCTTTGGTGAAGCTTCTTAAATAAGGTTGTGTTTTTTTGAACTTTAAAAACTGGAAATCAGTTGACTGATATGCTATGTTAACAGTTGTTGACCGTTGAATATGCTTGAGAAAGTTGGATTTATGAAGTTTTAAGGAGGATTGGCAATGCAGTTGAAACTCAGTCGGCAGATTTTTTTAGGGTTGGTTGTGATTGGGGGCCTGCTTGTGGTTTTAGGTCTGGTTTCGCACTTTGGCATCGATACGATGAATAAAAAGTCCCATGAGGCTGTCTTTGCAACTGAAACGATAATCGAATTACAGAAAATGGAGATTGATCATCATAAATGGGCCGAGACGGTGGAGCAGACTCTTTTGCAACCATATACGCCGGGCTTACTGATTGACGTGACAACCGATGACCGTAAGTGTGGTTTCGGTAAATGGCTTCATGGCGAGTCGCGTAAAGCTCTGGAAGTTCGTTACCCCCAACTCGCACCGATATTGAAAAAATTTGAGATCCCGCATCATTCGTTGCATGAGTCGATTATCGATGTCAACCTCAACTTGACGGAAGCAGAAGACCTTGAAGGGGCCAAAGGCGATTACCGTGCGCTTACGCAGCCGGCCTTGGAAGAGGTTCTAAAGATTTTTGTTGAGCTCGAAGAGGCTTTGTCCGAGATTAAACAGGCGGCCGAACATGCGGCGGCGGCCAAAGTTTCGCAAACCACGACCGCAGTTATGATCGTTGCTCTTCTGGGTGTGTTGATAGCTCTTGCCGTTATCTTCTGGGTGCGCTCCGGTTTTGCCAGGATCATGGGTGGTGAACCGGAAGATATGAACGAAACCCTTATCAAGATCGCCGAAGGGGATTTGACGGTAGCTATCGATGCCGGAGCTCGGCCGGGAAGTATGTTGGCGGCCTTGGGTAAGACTAAGCAGGGTTTGATCGAGATTGCCGGTGATATTTTTAAAGGGGTTGAATCTCTGACCCTCTCTTCGACCGAACTCTCTGCAATTTCCGAACGACTTGGCGATGCTGCCGGTAATGCCTCGGCTAAAAGTAATACCGTGGCCGCTGCTGCTGAAGAGATGAGCGTTAATATGAGTACGGTTGCCGACGCATCCGAGACCACGGCGAGTAATGTTAATATGGTTGCGGCGGCGGCCGAAGAGATGACCTCTACGGTCGGTGAAATTGCTCAGAGTACGGAAAAATCCCGCTCCATTAGTCTGGCTGCAGTCGAGCGGGTGCGTCAGGCCTCGGAAAAGGTCGATGAATTGGGTCGAGCCGCTCAGGAAGTCGGCAAAGTTACAGCGGTGATCAATGAAATATCCGAGCAGACCAATCTTTTAGCTTTGAATGCAACAATTGAAGCGGCCCGGGCCGGTGAAGCCGGTAAAGGTTTTGCCGTAGTTGCTAATGAGATCAAGGAACTGGCCCGCCAGACTGCCGAAGCGACTCAGGATATTCGCCGGATTATCGAGGAGATGCAGGGTTCGACCGGGGCGACGGTTGAGGAGATTCGCGGAGTTACCACAGTTATTGAAGAGGTCAGTGAGTTGGTGACGACGGTGGCGGCGGCTATCGAAGAGCAGTCGGCGACGACCAGAGAGATTGCCGGCAGTGTGGCTCAGGCTTCCCAAGGAATTGCCGAAATTAACGAAAATATTGTCCAGAGTTCGACGGTAGCCGGTGAGATCTCGGCTGATATTGCTGAGGTTAGTGCCTTGGCCGGTGATCTCAGCGATAGTAGTGCGCAGGTAAATCACAGTGCCGCCGATCTTGGCGGTGTTGGTGAACGCCTGAAAAATATAGTTATGCGTTTTAAACTTGATAAAAAAGCCGCTGCATCATTATCGTCATCGGCAACTTCAACCACTCAAGTTGCCGACCTGATGCCTTGGGGCAGCAGCCTGGAGAATGGGGTCAGCGAATTTGACAACCAACATCACCGGCTTGTCGATCTTATTAATGAACTCTATAAGGCGATGAAAACGGGGCGCGGTAACGATGTCATTATCAGAGTGCTGGATGAACTGGTTGATTATACTGGCACCCATTTTGCGGCTGAAGAGAAGCTTATGGTCGAGCATCAATATCCTGATTATGACAGTCATATCGTTATCCCTCGGGAATTTGTTGCTAAAGTCGTCGATTTTCAGAATAAATTCAAGTCCGGTGAGGCGACCATTTCACTTGATCTCTTAGAGTTCCTGAAAGATTGGTTGATTGGTCATATCAAAGGTGTTGATCGCAAATATGGGCCATTTTTCAATAGCAAAGGGGTTTATTAAGGTTAAATAGGCTGCAAGAGAGCCGAATAGGCAAAATATTGTTATAAGGGCAGGCTGTGAGGCCTGCCCTTTTGCGTTGGCTCTTTTCTTGCTGATAACGCACTTTGGATTTATTAGTTCGGTCTCAGTTTGCGTTTTCAGTGTCGAACTTTATATTTCAATGCTTTGTTGCTAATGTGTGGAATCAATTTTTACCGCTTATGTGTTAAACTTTACTATTGCTAATTAACTTTAGTTTTTAGTATGATGTATACAGTTTGTCGCTTGACAAAGGCCTCGTGCTTATGTTAACAAGCTCCGCGAACACGCTAATGTGAGTGGTTGTTCATTTTTTATTTAGAGCTGTTGGGGCTGGTTTTTCCAATCTGTCCTTTTACAAGTTGACCAGGGAATGAAAAGGTTATGCTGAATTCACTTGATGTATTGATCATCGGCTTAAGTTTGGCGCTTCTGATTTTTGGATGTGCCGGAAAAATTGCGCGTTGGCGGGTCGGCGAACCCGAAATCCGGGAGGGAAATCGCGGTAAGCGTTTTGCCGCCATGTTTGCTTCGGTGGTCGGTCATGACCGGATCATGGAAGAGGCTTGGCCCGGCTATATGCATCTTTTCCTCTTTTTTGGTTTTTTCACACCCTTTGTTTTTGTCGTTTTTGCCCAGCTTCATATTGCGACACTGTCTCCGGGAGCCGCCGGGGTTGTTTCACTGGTACTTGATCTGATTGGTACTTTGGCTCTGGTTGGACTGTTGATGGCTTATCACCGTCGTTACGGGGTTGAGCCTGACCGCCTTGATGAACGTGGTGGTGAAGATAGCCTGCTCTTGATCTGGCTCCTTTTTATCTTTGTCAGCGGCTTTGTTGTTGAAGGCCTGCGTCTGGCAGTTACAACTCCCGAAGGTACCTGGTTTGCCCCGATTGGTTCACTGATCGCTTTTGCTCTCTCCCCATTCAGCAGTGAAATCAGCGCCCAGACTATAACCTGGGTCTGGCGTCTCCATTTTTACGCAATTATCCTGCTTATCGGGACTGCACCCTACACTAAACTCTTTCATGTTATTGTTGGAACGCTCAACAATTATTACCGTTCAGATAAACCAAAAGGCGTAGTCAGTCTGCTCGATATTGAAAACTCCGAGACTTTCGGGGTGGCTCATGTTCATCAGTTTACCTGGAAACAGCTCATGGACTCCGATGCCTGTATCCGTTGTGGCCGTTGTCAGGATAATTGTCCCGCCTATCTTACGGATAAACCTTTAACTCCGAAAAAGATGGTTCAGGACATTCGTGACTGTCTTTATGATAAGAGTGCGATTATCGCCAAATGCAAGGCCGACGGCGAAGATATTACCTGGGGCCTTCCCGATGAAGAGAAGGTTTTGTGTGGCGGCTACCTGACTGAAGATGAAATTTGGGCCTGTACAACTTGTCGCGCCTGTATGGAAGTTTGTCCGATGTATGTCGAGCATATCGATAAGGTTGTCGATTTGCGGCGTAATCTGGTGCTTATGGAGTCCAGTTTTCCGGCTGAAGTCCAGCTGGTCTTTAAGAACTTTGAAAATAACAGTAATCCCTGGGGGCTGGGTTGGGCCGATCGCGGAAATTGGGCCAAAGATTCAGGGGTCACGACGATGGCTGAAAACAGCGATGTCGAATATCTCCTCTGGGTCGGTTGTTCAGGCTCTTTTGATGACCGTTATAAGAAGGTTACAAACTCACTGGTTAAAGTGCTCAAGGCGGCTGGGGTCTCCTTCTCGATTTTAGGTAAAGAAGAGAAGTGTTGTGGTGATTCGGCCAGGAAGCTGGGTAACGAATATCTTTATCAAACATTGGCGATGGAAAATATTGAGACTTTGAACGGTTACGGAGTCAAAAATATTATCGTCATGTGTCCGCATGGTTACAATACTTTGAAAAAAGATTACCAGCAGTTGGGTGGTAACTTTAATGTTCTACATCATACTGAATTTATCGCGCAGTTGTTGGCTGAGGGGCGTCTTGATTTAAAACGTCCTCTGGCAACTAGGGCGGTTTATCATGACTCCTGTTATCTCGGACGTTACAATGATGTTTATGCCCAACCTCGGGAAATCTTAGGTGAGATTCCGGGAATGGAGTTGGTCGAGATGGATCGTAGTCATAAGCGTGGTTTCTGCTGCGGGGCCGGTGGCGGCCGGATGTGGATGGAAGAGGATATCGGAACTAAAATTAATGATAACCGGGTCGCGCAGGCGCTCGAAAAAGAGCCTCAAATTGCGGTTACGGCCTGTCCTTTTTGTATGGTTATGTTTGAGGATGGTTTGAAGTTTCATAATCGGGAAAATGATGTCAAAGTCAAGGATGTGGTTGAGCTGGTTGCTGAAGCCCTGGAGGTTGGGGATGTCTAGGATGTCTGAAAAACAAATTTTTCCTAACGTACACCGGTGCTTTTCCGGAAGCCGGGTTTGGCAGCAGGTTCTTGGTTTGTTGCTGGTGCTTGGGTTGCTGGGACTCGGTGGAGATGCACAGGCCGTAAATCATGGAGCCGTTACACCTGACGCGGCAACACCGGCAATAGTAACTCATATGACGGACACGCAGATTATGGTCAGCATTGATGGTTTACTGCCGATTCCAAAAGAAGTTGCGAAACCGCGGACCAATGAAGAGTGTATGAAGTGTCATAAAGAGCCGCACTTGACTTCCGGTCGACTTGACGGCTCCCAGGCGGAGCTTCATATCAGAGTTGAAGAGTTCAAGCAAACCCTGCATGGCAAAAAACTTGAGTGTATCGACTGTCATGAAGATGCGGCTTCGGCCAGGCATTGTCGCAGCGGTTTCAAAAAGGTTAACTGTCTTGCCTGTCATTCGAAAATCGAAGGCCTTTTTCCTTTCGGTGCGCGTGAGCGGCTGAAAAAGAAGAATGTCAGAATTCCGAAAAGAAAAATCGTTGGTGATAGTTTCTATCAGAGTATACATGGTAAAGATCTGCTGGCGGGTAAAGAGAATGCCCCCAACTGTCACCATTGCCATACCCGACACTATATTTATGGGGCTAAAAATAAGCTTTCGACGATCAATCGTGCCAATCTGACCGATACCTGTGGTAGTTGCCATAAGGAACGGAAGATTTCGACACTGCTTGAGCATGTGACGACTTTTCGCCTTGAAGCCCATCGTAAAGGTGACACAAGTTTCGATTATGATCGTGGTAACTGTATCGACTGTCACCAGGGTGAGGCAGTACACGGTCTTAAAGTTAATGAGGCACCATGTGCCCGTTGTCATAAGACGGATGTCAAAGTGAAAGAGGTTGCACTACTTGGTTTAGGGCCTTTCCACCTCTATCCGGATTATGAGAAGCAATATTCGGTCTGGTGTCTACGCAACTTTTATGGTGTCCTGGTTATACTCCTGTTGGTCGGAGCCGGTTGTGTTCTCTTTCTCTATATATTGAGACGTTCGGCCGACTATTATCGTAAAGAAGGGGGCGAGTAAGAACAGCTATGTCCAATCCGCATAAAACTAAAAGTGATCTGCCGCGTTGGGGAATGGTTATCGATCTTGATCGTTGTGTAGGATGTCACACTTGTGAGGTCGTCTGCAAGATCGAGAATGATGTTCCTTTGGGAATCTGGCGCAGTTGGGTCAAAGAGATTGAAAAAGGCACATATCCCGATGTCATTCGGGCCTTTCGGCCAACCCTCTGCAACCACTGCGAGAATCCAATCTGTGTTAAGGTCTGCCCGGTTAACGCCGCCTGGCAGCGTGAAGATGGTATTGTCATGCTTGACCCCCATCTTTGTGTCGGTTGTCGTTACTGTATGTCGGCCTGTCCTTATGAGGTTCGCTATGTTCATCCGACTAAGGGGATGATCGATAAATGTGATTTCTGCAGTACCCGGGTCGATGCCGGTCTTCAACCGAGTTGTGTTGAGGCCTGTCCGAGCAGCGCCCGGATTTTTGGTGATCTTAACGACTCTAAAAGTGAAGTGGCCAAACTGATAGCGACCAAAGCGGCCTCCACTTTGAAACCGGAGATTGGCACCGCGCCGAGAGTTTATTATATTGGTCTCGATGTTGCGACTTTGGAGATTAAGCGGGAGGTTAAACTGATATGGGAAAAGTAGTCTTCGATGTTCAGTATCAGACAACTCTGGCTTTCTTAATCTCTTATTACTTCTACTGTACGGGATTGAGTGCCGGATCGTTTATGATCTCCACCCTCTCTTATGGTTTTGGTTTGGAGAAATTCAAGCCCGCCAGTAAAATGGGGGTTGTTGTTGCGGTTTTACTGTTGTTGCTGGCGCCTCAGTTTCTGCTCATGCAGGTTGGCTGGCCGATTAAATCGGTATGGAACCATTTTGTCTATTTCAACCCCTTGTCATCAATGTCGTATGGAGCATTTCTCTTGATGCTCTATCCCATGAACTCGGTTGTCTACGGCATTTTCATGTTTCAAGGCAATCTCAAGATGACCAAGATCTTCGGCTTGATCGGGATTCCGCTGGCTTTAGCCGTGCATGGTTATACCGGCTGGATTCTGGCCCTGGGTGTAGCCCGGGATTACTGGAATACCGGTTTGATGCCGATTGTCTTTCTCTTTTCCGCCATGGTCTCCGGGATCTCGATGATGATTCTTCTGGTAATGGCCCGGGATCGTTTCTTTACCAAAGAGAAAGTTATTAATCATGAACTGATTGACAGTCTCGCCAAACTTCTGGGCTGGCTTCTGGTGGTCGATCTTTTTCTTGTCTTTTGTGATTACAGTGTTCTGCTCTACTCCAAACTTGAAGCTCAGGAAGTGGCGCACTTCATGCTTTTCGGCAAGATGTCATTCTGGTTTGTTATTGTTGAGAACTTGATTGGTAAGGTTATCCCTATGTGCATTGTTTTTATCCCGGGGATGCGTAAAAGTTACTTCTGGCTGGTGCTGGCGGCAGTGATGAATATGATTGGTATTCTGGTGATGCGGATTGTTACCGTCTACGGTGGCCAAGCTTTACCTTTGATGTAGACTAAGTCTTTTAGAAGGACGTTAAAATGAAACTAGATCGCAGAAATTTCATAAAATTGGGGGCTGCCGGGGGTGGGGCTCTGGCCTTGCCGAACCCTTTGAAA
>JAUVDU010000052.1 GCA_030595135.1 Deltaproteobacteria bacterium
ATGACCGGCGATGTGGGCCCCCGCCATGCCCATGCCCTTGCCGATTGCATACATCTTGGCCGCTTTCAGGAACATGGCCGCTTTGCCTTTGTCGTCAGCCTTCTTTTCTTCGGCCAGCTCGGCTAGCTGTTTATCAGTAACGATACATCCGGGAATACCGTTGCCGTTCATGAATCGGCCCGTCCCAAATGGGAGAACGTAGATGTTCATCAGTACCGGGACATCATAATTGTTAAGCTTAAGCCAGGTCAGTATTTCGTGAAACTTCCGCGCATCATAGCCCAGCTGGGGGATAACAAATTTTGCCCCGGCTTCAACTTTTTTCTTGAGTTTAGCATACTGGCCCATCAATTCCGATTCAAGTTTCTTGAATGGGGAGACGCAGGCGCCAGCATAAAAATCAGTTGCTGCCAGTTTAATGGTTTTACGCATGGCTTTATGTTCAAGACCCTGGTTCATCTTTTCAACCAGGCGTAGAACGTTGGGCGGGTCGAGATCGAAAACCGGTTTTGCCAGTCCTTCAAAGGCGTCGGAACCAGAGTAATCACCGGTCAGGACAAGCACATTTTTGATTCCTTCAGCAGCCATGCCGCAGAGCAGGCTTTCAATTTCACTTCTATTTTTATCGCGACAGGCCAAGTGAACCAATGGTTCCATACCGGCTTTTTTGATCTGCACACAAAGCATTTCGGTTGAAAGGGCCGGGTTACCGCCAGGGTTATCAGTGACGCTGATGGCATCAATTTTGCCTCCGGTGGCAGCTTTGGCGACGTTATCAAGAACTTCTTCATGTGCTATCTCAAAAGCTCCGCGTCCCGGGATCTGTTCCCAAGTAACACAGAAATCTTCGGGATCCATCAATTTGCCTTTCATGGTGCTCGCCCGTTCGCCCAATCTGACCGTAATCTTTTCAGTCAGACCAATAGTCTCCTTGAGCAATGAGATTGAAGCGCTGTCATCAGCAGAGATCGTAATATAATCATCCGCATCCATCTCCAGGGCTTCATGGCGGGTCCAACGCTTATCGGCGTTATCATCACCGCCCATTTCTACAATCAGCAGAGGCGTATTTTTGGTTATCCAGCCACTCCGCAGTTTTTTATGCAGACCGTAAGCTGTGCCGCGTTGTTCCAGATAGCCCAGAACAATGGCGTCGGGTCGCTCGTTGCGAGCCAGCGTCAGGCCTTCATCTTCGCTGGTTGCGCTTAAGACTTCGAACTCATCAAGGCTTTTGCTGATCATCTCCTGGTAAGCTGCTTCGCTGCCGATTACCAAAACTCTTGTTTTCTTATTCTCATTTCCCATCTTGGTTCTCCTGAAAACCAATTTCACATAATGTGAAATTCTTCAATTTCTCCGAATTGACCGGAATCCAATTTAATTATCTGTTTTCTCTTTAAAATTTATAGAGCGAACAGATATTGTCCTATCCTTAATATGTAGTAAAGCCTATGCCGGCGTTATCTTTATTGTTAAAATATTTAATTCTGGAACTTTGGGAACCTGCATCTGATTGATGTAAGGTTTGCTGAAGCGGGCCGACCAATGTGAAAAATAAAGGTTTCTCGCCGCCTCTCCCACAGGTGGTAGTGATTTTTTTCTTTTGGGTTGATTCTACAATTACATTGTCTCTTTGTCGATAGCTGGTTTTGCGTCTGCTCTCTTTGGCAAAACCTGTTTTCAGTGGGTTGATACATCTAGGAGCGTTGATCGTTATCTCCATGGTTCTAAGAATAAATGTTCCCCCGGATTTAAAACCGGGGGAACATTCGTTAGAGTTATCTTTCAGTGATATTTAGGTTTAAAGATCAAGTAGACCTTTAACGCTGTCAATAATCTGGGCTGATGAAGCCGGCTTGGGCAAGTAATCATCAGCTTCCATACTCATTCCGCCTCTGTGTGAGTAACGGGTTGAACTGACATGCGATGCAACCGCAGTCAACATGACAATCGGAATGTCGGCATATTGCGGATCACCTTTGAGCTCGGCGCAGACTTCAAAGCCATCTTTTTCCGGCATCATTACATCGAGGATAATTGCATCCGGGGGATTACTCTTGATTTTAGCCAGTCCCTCGACGCCATCAAACGCTTGTTCTACTTCAAAACCTTCAGCCTCCAGGTTCGCTTTAACGATGGATGAGAAATCAGGCTCATCATCGACCACAAGAATTCTTTTTTTGTCACTCATATATCTTTCCCTCCTTCAATTAATTAAATAATGGTTTCGTGAAAAACAGCAGCTTAAAATTTACCATTTTCAAGTTTTAATTTTTCACGAGCGCATTAAATTTATGGTGCTAGAATTTCAGTTAGTTTGTGTTCCCAACCAACGGTTGAAATCATGGCGCCGGCAAAGCCGGCCTCTTTCAATGTGACCAGCATCTCTTTGGCAATTTCGGTACAGGCTTTAGCTTTGTCGTTTGCCTTACGAATCCGGTCAATGATCTGATCGGGAATAACAATATTCTCCTGGGTCTGTTTGATATAGCGGGCCATACCGGCGGACTTGAGTAACAATATAGTCGGGATGATTTTCGTAGTTTTCCGATCAATTTCTTTCAAGTAGGGCTCGATTGAGGCAAGATCAAAGAGGGGTGGAGTGATTAAAAATTGGGCTCCGGCAGCAATACTCTCTCTGCTCGTATTGATTTCCCGGGTAAGTTCATCACCGCAAGCTCCAGCATTTGCTGTGGCACCAAGCAGGAAATTCGGGGAACTGCTCAAAGGGTTGCCCCCCAAATCCTGGCCTTGCTGCAGGCTCTGTGCGGCTTGCAAGAGCTCAGTCAGGCTAAGCTCGTTGACCGCTTTGGCCTGGGGATGGTCGCCGATTTTAAGATCATCGCCGGGGACGGCAATAATATTGCTGATGCCGCAAGCTCCAGCCGCCAGAAGGTCGGCCTGGAGGGCCAGTTGGTTGCGATCCCTGCAGTTAATCTGCATGGCGGTTTCGAGACCTTTGTTCTGTAAAACTATGGCTGCACCCAAGGCACTCATCCGTAAAGTGGCATTGCTCATTTCCGGGACGACAAAAGCATCAACCTGGCTTTTAACCGGTTCGGCATGGGCTAGCATGGTGCTGATATCTGCTCCTTTAGGTGGTTCTGTCTCAACCAGGATGGCAAATTCTCCAGCTTCGAATTTGCTCTTTAAACTCATAGGTATACCCTCCAGAAAACGAAATTTTAATAACGGTAATAACCACAGTCAGGCGAATGGTTTCTTAACTGTAGTAACTCAACTGTCGTTTTATGACGTAAAATGACGACTTAGTCAAGAAAAAAACCTCGCCAACTATTGTTATATTTCCTTTTATTTCCTGTATTTCTATAATTATATATAGTAAATAAAAAATATTGGATACTGGATACAAAATAAAAAAAACTTGACAGTTCCTTGTCATGGAGTTAATTAGCCAGTGATTTTTGACTCATGCCGTGAATACCGCCCTTAAGTTGCGGTATCTGCCGGGTTATTTAATAGATTTGAGTACATCAATTGTTTTATTTATCTCTACATTGTTCATCTTATAACTTTTTACTAGAAACGAGGATATGCAGATGAAATCTGGAAGTAATCTCGAGAAGGTGTTAACAGCGGGACATTTTGCCTTTACGGGCGAGGTTGGCCCACCTCGTGGCGCGAACACGGAACCAATCAGGAAAAAGGCCGCATTTCTTAAGGGAAATGTCGATATGGCGAACATGACAGACAACCAGACCGCTATGGTACGGATGTCGAGCATGGCTGGTTCCCTGATTCTACTTGAAGAAGGGGTTGAGCCCAATTATCAGATGGTTTGTCGAGATCGTAACCGGATTGCCATGCAGAGCGATGTTTTGGGAGCCTATGCCCACGGTATTCGCAATATTTTGTGTCTTTCCGGCGACCATCAACAGTTTGGTGACCATCCTAACGCTAAAGGTGTTTTTGATATCGATTCAGTTCAGCTCATCAGTGTCATCAAAATGATGCGCGACGAAGGAACCTTTCTTGGTGGTGACACGCTGGATGGGGCCCCGAAAATGTTTATCGGGGCGGCCGCTAACCCCTTTGGTCAGCCTTTTGAATGGCGGGTTCATCGTCTGGCCAAAAAAGTTGCGGCCGGGGCTGATTTTATTCAGACCCAATGTGTCTTTAATATGGAAAGGATGCGTGAATGGGTGCATCAGGCCAATGATATGGGGTTGACAGAAAAAGTTTATATTTTGCCCGGGGTTACACCGATGAAGAGCGTCGGTATGGCAAAATATATGAAGAATAATGTCCCCGGAATGGATGTTCCAGATTGGATCATTAAACGCCTGCAAGGGGTTGAAAAGAAACAGGTTGCGGATGAAGGTATCAAGATTGCCTGTGAACAGATTGCCGAGTTTAAAGAGACTAAGGGTATAGCTGGGGTTCACTTGATGCCGATTGAATGGGAGCACAAAGTGCCGGAGATTGCCGAACGAGCTAACATGCTGCCTCGGCCTGTATTTGATTAGCTCACTTTTTACGAACCGGTTTTTTACCAATCAGGGTTTTTGCTGAAAACTCTGTTTCCGTACCTTAAATCAGGAGGGATCAATGGATATTTATGGTCTTGTAAGCGGACCGCTGGTGTGGGTCGCCTTAGTTGTTTTTGGGCTGGGGCTTATCTACCAGGCGCGGCAGTTTCTCGCAGACACCAGGATACAGGAGGTGGTGCGACCACCCGCCTCTGTTCTTGGCAAAGTGGAATCGCCCAAAACGCTTAGTTTGGCGGATATAAGTAATAGTTTTTTTGGGGTTCACCCGGTGATGGCTGTGGTGACCACGATTTTTCATGTTTTTCTGATCATGTTGCCGATCTTTCTTTTGGGTCACAATGTGCTGCTCGAAGAGTCAACCGGTTTCAGTCTTTTTGTCTTTCCCGAGATCGTGGCTGACATTTTGACTCTGCTGGTAATTTTGGGCGGGGTGTTTTTCTTTTTGCGGCGCGTTTTGGTGCGCCGGGTAAGGGCCATCACCTCACTTTATGACTATATTATTTTGGCGATCGTCGTTGCTCCTTTTGTTACCGGTTACATGGCCACGCAACAATGGCTCGATTACGATACCATTCTGATTCTCCATATTTTGGCCGGTGAATTGATGTTGATGGCGATTCCTTTTACTAAACTCAAACATGGACTCCTTCTGTTCCTCTATCGTTATCTGATGAACTATGAGCATTGTTTGGGATCCGGAACCAGAGTCTGGTCCTACAATCAAGCCAAATAAGGAGAAGTTCAATGTCCGATCAAGAAACGAAAGCAGTGGACAGGGCTGAAATCTCAAAGATGCTTGAGAAGAAAGCACCTGAGATGAAGCGTATCTTAAATTACTGTGTTCACTGCAGTATCTGTGCTGAAAGCTGTTTTTTATATATGTCCCATGATGGTGATCCTCAATATATGCCTTCTTACAAGGTAATTAACTCACTCGGTAAACTTTACAAGAAGAATGGTAATGTTGACCACGAATTCCTCGAAGGGATCAAGGGGATGGTGTGGAATAACTGTGTTCTTTGCCATCGCTGTTACTGTCCGATCGGGATCGACATTCCGAGGATGATAGATTTTACGCGGAGTATCTGTCGCTCTCAGGGTGTCTTTCCCAAACTTGACGAAGGCGAAAGCTGGTTATAACGGCAAAGGAGAAGGGTCAATGAAAAAAAAGAGCTTAATAATAGTCCTGGTTGGAGTCATGCTGGCGGCGGTCTGGGTTACCGCAAGCTGGGCTCAGCCGGAAAAGATAGTCTTAGATAATAGTGAAGCTTTTAAACATAAGAAACGCTCCCCGGTGACGTTCCCGCATGAGCTTCATTGTGATAGCCTGGAGTGCCTTGATTGTCATCATCGCTATGAGAAAGGTGAAAATGTTCTCGATGAAGATAGCCTGGAAGAGGGTAATGCCGATATTCGCTGTGCCTCTTGTCACACTTGGGAAGCCAAGGTTCAGTTACGTTCGGCTTTTCACCTGATGTGTACCGGTTGTCACACCAAGAATGTAAAAAAAGGTGCGAAAACCGGCCCGCGCACATGTGGCGGCTGTCACGTTATTACTAAGTAATCAGAAAATTTTTATTTATATACCAATAGCGAATAGCGGAGAGAAAAATGATTATAGCTGAGAGAAAGCCCTTTGAAGAGATCAAGGAGATGGTCAAGGGTTACAAAAATATATTAAATGTTGGTTGTGGTGGTTGTACTTCGATCTGTTTGGCCGGTGGGCAGAAAGAGGTTAACCAGTTGAACGCGGAACTTACCAAAGAGAATCCCGAGCTCAATATTGACAGTTTAGTTATTGAGCGTCAATGTAATTACGACTTTTTTGTTGATCTTGATGAAAAGGCTCCCAAATATGATGCTATCTTGTCAATGGCTTGCGGCGCCGGAGTGCAGTTTGTTTCGGAACGTTATACCTCGATTCCGGTTTTTCCGGCTCTGAATACGGTTTTTTGTGGGGTCGATCGCAATGTCGGTTGGTTTGAAGAAAATTGTCGTACCTGTGGCGAGTGTGTCTTGGGTGATACTGCAGGTATCTGTCCGGTTACCCGATGTGCAAAAGGGATCTTTAATGGCCCTTGCGGCGGCACCCGGATTGACGGAAGCTGCGAAGTCGACAAGGATACTCCTTGTGCCTGGACTGATATTTTTAATCGTCTGACCGAGCAGGGTCGGGTCGATAAAATTACTGAAGTCAAGCCGCCGCGTCTGTGGCAGAATCAGGTTCGCCGAACCTTGATTCAGGAAGACTATAAAGCTCGTTATGCCGAATAATCTGTAAATGGTTTTTGGGGAGTCCACTATAAAGCTATAGCTAATTGCATGGGCTTTGCTTCGCACCTATAAACGGGGTAAAAGCTGGGGTGCTGGCGCACCTTGAACCAGCAATGACCCCAATCCCGGCAGGTCGAAAAATATGAGGGCGACGCAAGATTATTTAGGTGTTGCTTCAAACTATCTCGATGTGGGGACAGACCTCCAGGCAGGGCGTCAGCCCGCAGCCGAGCTGAGCTCTGTCCCCGGTTGTGGAAAGCAAAGCGGCGTTTGCCTTCATTTGCTTTGACTTTATTGTGAGTACCTGAAGTTACGAATTTTTAAAACCGTTCCGGGAGCCTCTTATTATTTTAGCAGGTATTTCGGAGCGGTTTTTTTATGGCTGGAGGTAAAATAATGGAAAACAAATATAGAGATTCATTACTGGATAAGAGTCGTTTTTCGGTCGAATGGGAAGTCGTTCCGGGGCGCGGATCTTTTGAAAAGGCGCAGGAGAATTTTATCCGCAAGGCGGAACAGGCCGCAGCTTACGACAAGATAGATTGCCTGACTATCACCGACAATCCCGGCGGCAATCCCTCGATCTCGTCCGAATTTATGGGGGCTGAGGTCAAAAAACTGGGGATTGAGCCGATGGCCTACTTTACCTGTAAGGACAAAAGCCGAAATCAACTTGAGAATCTGCTTTACGGATTGGAACGCAGCGGGGTTGCCAACCTGTTGGTTATGAGTGGTGATTATCCGGCCAGCGGTTTCAAGGGGCGGTCGCGTCCGGTCTATGATCTTGATCCGCTGCATGTTTTGCAGATGATAACCACGATGAATGAGGGGCTGGAATATCCCGGCATGAAAGCGCCGATCAAATTGAAGTCGACAAACTTTTTCTCCGGCGCCGTGGCTTCACCATTTAAAAAGCTCGAATCAGAGCAGATGTTGCAATATTATAAACTCAAAAAGAAGATCGCCGCCGGAGCTCGCTTTATCATTACGCAGACCGGCTATGATGCGCGCAAATTTCATGAGCTCATCCAGATAAAAGAGAAAGAGGGTTATGATGTTCCCTTTATCGGAAATATCTATATCCTGCCCTTTGGTGCGGCCAAAGTCATGAGCAAAAATATGGTTCCCGGTTGTGTCGTCACCGATAAGCTGGTCGAGGTTCTTGACGGAGAGCGTCAGGCCGATGACAAAGGTAAGGCGGCTCGTCTGTTACGGGGGGCCAAAATGTACGCCTTTATGAAAGGTATGGGTTATGACGGAGTCCATGTCAGCGGTTTGGGCGTAAGCTTTGATGATGTTGTTGAAGTGATCGAAAAAGGCGAAGAGCTGGCACCGGATTGGCAAAATGTGATGACCGAGTTCGATTTTCCGCAAAAAGGTGGATTTTACTATTTCAAGAGGGCTGAAGAAGGTTTGCTCAACAGTAAAAATCAGGCGCCGCGTACCGCCCGTCCAGTAGTTCCTTTCAGTTACAAGTTTTC
>JAUVDU010000257.1 GCA_030595135.1 Deltaproteobacteria bacterium
GCCGACAGTTATTAATAATGTAAAAACTCTCTCTACGGTGCCGTCGATAATTCGCAATGGTCATCAGTGGTTCCGCTCTATCGGCACCGAGGAGAGTCCGGGAACCGCGATTTTCTCGGTGGTTGGTGAAGTCGAATATCCAGGCCTGGTTGAAGTCCCTATGGGGGTCACCCTGGAACATCTGGTCGTTGATGTCTGTGGTGGAATCAAAGATGGTAAAGAGCTCAAAGCGGTTCAGATCGGCGGGCCCTCCGGTGGTTGTTTGCCGGCTTCCCTGATGGAGACAGTGATCGATTTTGATTCGTTGAAAACGGTTGGCGCGATGATGGGCTCCGGCGGCCTGGTGGTTATGAACGAGGATACCTGCATGGTTGAGGTGGCTCGCTATTTTACCGACTTTACCCAAGGTGAATCGTGTGGTAAATGTACCTTTTGCCGTATTGGTACCCGTCACTTGCGTGACATTTTGCACTCGATCACGATCGGCGAGGGCAAAATGGAGGAGTTGGACGATCTTGAAGAGATCTGTGAGGCCGTGATTAAGGGGTCGCTCTGTAGTTTGGGCAAAACCGCTCCTAATCCGGTTTTGACAACCTTGCGCTTTTTTCGCGATGAGTATGTCGCCCATATTGAGGAAAAACGTTGTCCGGCGAGAATGTGTCGTCCTTTGATCGCTTTCTATATCGATCTTGAACCGTGTGCCCGGGGTTGCGATGCCTGTGTTGCCTGTTGTCCGACCGATGCAATTTTTACGACCAGTAATCGCAAAAAAGCGATCGATCAGGAAAAATGTGTTAAATGTGGCGAGTGTGTCTACGCCTGTCCTCCCGAATACGATGCCGTGCGGCGGGTTTCGCCCCCGGAAATGATTCCCGATCAGGGTGTAGAACCGCTGTCGGAAACGGAAAAAGAGAAGGAAGAGAGTAAATAAGGAAATGATAAATTATGAGTGCTAATCTGGTTACCATAACGGTTGATGAACAAAAAATTACGGCCCCGGCTGGCTCTTATCTTTTGCCGGTTTGTCTCGAAAATGATATCTATATCCCCAATCTCTGTTTTATTAAAGATATGGATGATCCCCCGGCTTCCTGTCGTCTCTGTCTCGTGGATATCGAAGGCGAACCGGCCCCGGTGGCTTCCTGCCGCTGCCGGATTGTTGAGGGGATGGTAGTCAAAACCGATAGTGAAGAGATCCTTAAGCTCCGTCAGCTTGCTTTTCGCTTATTGGTTTCGACCAATGACGGTAGTTGTCGTTCTTGTATTGCCAATCACGGTTGTGAGTTGCAGAAGATTGCTAAATTTCTCCATCAGCCTTTACGAACTAAACGCTTGCGGCATATCGATCGTGATTATCCTGAACTGGTCGATAATCACCCTTTTCTCGTCTATGAACCCAAAAAATGTGTTCTTTGCGGTCGTTGTGTACATGTCTGCGGCGAGCTTGAGAAAGGCTATAAACTCGATTTTGCTCAGCGTGGCATGGATACCGTGGTCTCTTTTTTCGGCAGCGATCTGGATCCCGCAAGCTCGGATTGTGAAACCTGTCTGGCTTGTGCCGAGGTCTGTCCGGTCGGGGCTCTAAGCAGTAAAGTCAAATGGACAAGTTTTGTCGCCGAGCTGAAGCTAAAGAAAAAATAGGGTTGTCTCATTGAATTTTCTTGCCTATCGGACTACCGGGCTGGCCGTAAAAATCCTGACGGCTTTTTCCAAGGCCCAGATTACTCTCCATAATGAGAAAGAGCTGCCGGAAGGTGGTTCGATCTTTGTCATTAACCATTTTACCCGCCTAGAAACCCTGCTCCTCCCTTATCATATCTCGAAATTGCTCGATAAACCGGTCTGGTCGCTGGCCTCATCCGAACTGTTTGGCGGTCTCATGGGTCGTTACTTGGAACAGGTCGGTGCGGTTTCAGTCGGCGATCCCGAGCGTGATAAGTTGATTATCAAGAGTCTGGTCGGTGAGAATGCGGCCTGGATCGTTTTCCCGGAAGGCTGCATGGTGAAAAGTCGTAAGGTTGTGGATCGGGGCAGTTTTATGATCTCGGCTGAGGGGGACAAATATCCGCCGCGTACCGGGGCGGCGGCCCTGGCCTGGCGGGCCGAGATTTTGCGCCGGCGTTTGGGCGCGTTTAACGATTCTGATCCAGAAGGTTATGCGGCTTTAGCGGCCGCGTTTGATCTCGCCTCTGATGCCCCGGTTACCGATGGTCTCAATATTGTTCCGGTCAATGTTTCTTATTATCCTTTACGTTTTACCGATACAATTTTAAGTCGTTTTTCGACTATGTTGGAGGATAAACTCTCTTCGCGCATGTTTGAGGAGGTGGTAGTCGAGAGCTCGATGCTGATGTCAGGGGTTGATATCGATATTCGTTTTGGTAAGGCCTTGCCGGTTGCCCCGGTGGTGCAAAAATTCTTTGGCGCCAAGATTCCCGATTTTGTTGATAACAAAAAGAGCCGGCGGGTTCTGAAAAAAATGACTGACGACTCCATGGCGGCTATCTATGGCTTGGCGACCGTCAATCTTGATCATCTCCTGGCAGCCCTGCTTTATAAATCATCGGGGCGCAGTTTTACTGAAATTGATTTTCGTCGCCGGGCCTATCTTGCCGCTACGGCTGACGGTCGGTCATTTGCTTTCTTTCGCCATCAGGGTTTGAAAAATTCACAGGTTGATCTCTTGTTGGAAAAAGGCGGCGGCCGGATTGCAGATCTTTTAGGATTGGCTTATGAGAAAGACTTTTTGCAGATTTCAGGAGAAGTTGATGCGAAAGCCCTAAGCTCACAAGCGCAATTGCGTTTTTTAGAGCCCGAAGAGGATGTTTGCAGTGAAGCCTTTCATCGGGTCAGGCTGGACAACCCTTTTTTAGTGATGGCTAATGCCATAGAGCCCCTGTCGGCTTTGCAGCGCCTTTTACAACGTCTCTCTTTGACTCCGGCCTGGCGTTTGCGCCAACTTACGGCCCAGCGTCTTTTACAACTTATGGAGCAGGCTTATCGTAATGATCGCAAACCTTTTCAAGAAGACCCCGGACTCTGTCCGCTCGTTGCCGGAACTTCTTATTTGGTTAAAAAACGCCAGGCTCAGGTCGGGATCGTTTTGATCCATGACTGGCTGACAACTCCCCAGAGTTTGAAAAGGTTGGCCGATTATCTGGGGCGGCGGGGTTTTCTCGTTTTAGTGCCGCGTCTGCCGGGTCATGCAACGGTTACCGCTGATCTTGAAAATCGAGATTATGAAGAGTGGCAGAGAGCGGTTGATGAAGCCTATGTTTATGTTAGCAGTTTATGTCGCAAAATCGTAATTTGCGGGGTCGGCAGCAGTGTGGCTCTGGCTTTGTCTTTGGCGGCTCGTGGTCATGAGATGATGGCTCTGGCAGCACTTTTTCCGGTTTTTGGGGATGTCCGTCAATCTCTTGCGGAGTTACCGGTTGAGGATGAGGATAAAGAGATAGCTGAGGTGAGAACTCCTCTTTTCGCCTCTTCTCAAGTTGATTGCTCCTATAAAAGTTTTCCCACTTTTTCGCAGCGGCAAGTAAAGAAAATGCTGGTTCAGGCCGCAAAAAGTCTGCCTCTGGTCGAGACTCCGCTGTTGATCTTGCAAGCCGCTGCTGCTCCTAAAGCCGACCACCAAAATGCCTACAAATATCTCGAAAAACTTGCCGGCCAGGAAAAAGAGCTCCTCCTTCTACCGGCGGCCGACCTCACTTCTCTGACCACCG
>JAUVDU010000345.1 GCA_030595135.1 Deltaproteobacteria bacterium
GCTTGCGAATATAGTCAAGCATTTCGGCAGCCGGGATTGAATCCTCGACCAAAAATGCCAAATCTCGGTAGACGGCCGGATAGCGGGCCAGTCCCTCGTAAGTTATCAACCTGCCCACTGAAGCCGCCAGCAGCGGCGTCAGCGCAATCTCAAAAATGAGAACATCCTGATCAAAGTCGTACTCTTCCGCGACCTCATGATGCAACTGGCCGACACTGCCAACCTCTTGATTATCAAGCATAATAGCGGCTGATCGACCTGGAGTCAAGCACTTATAATGATTTTCAGCGACAAAATCAAATTCAAGTTGTAAATTTTCGCCGAGAGTTTCCAGTAAACCTTTAAGATCAAAGAAATCGACCTCCCCATCAGGCGCGGAAAAATGTTCACGATAGCGGCGGCCACAGGCAACCCCGGCCAGAAAAAGCTCTTCTGAAGGAAGTTTCTGCCCGACCAATCCGTAGAAATTGCGCCCGACCTCGAAAAGCCGAACATCCTTGACATTCACGCGTAAATTATCTTTGAGATTTGTCAGTAAACCGGGGAGCAGGGAGGTTCGCATAACCGCCATCTCGGAACTAATCGGATTGCGCAGCTTGACAAAGTCGTAAAAGCGGCTTTCCGGCGTAAACTGGAGCTTGGAAACCGCATCAGGGTCAATAAAACTGTAGTTGACAGCTTCCTGGTAGCCATAAGCCATAATCGTCTCCCGCAACTGCCGCAAGCAGGCAACCTCAGGTTCGTCTATAACTTTGGCCCCGGAAACGCTGACCGGAGTCACCGGAACCTGATCATAACCGTAAAGGCGGACAATCTCTTCAATCAAGTCAACTTCACGTTCAAGATCAAAACGGTAGGCCGGCGGGATTACCATAAAACCATCAGCTTGTTCTCTAACAATCTCTATCTGCAAACGTTCAAAAATATCTCTAACCGCTACAAAATCGAGATTCAGGCCCAACAATTTATTGGCCTGAGAAGGTCTGACAAAGATTTCCGGCATCAGCCGGGGTTGGGGATGGATATCAAGGGATCCTTCAGCCACTTGGCCTTGAGCCAACTCCTGCAACAATTCAGCCGCCCGAGCAGCCGCCCGACTTGTCGCTTGAGAATCAACCCCGCGCTCAAAACGGTAAGAAGCTTCGGTGCCCAAATTGAGGATTCGAGCTGATCGACGGATCGATGCCGGCAGAAAAAAAGCACTTTCGATAAGTACATTTTTGGTTTGAGCATTAATCTCTGAATTAAGCCCGCCCATAATTCCGGCGATGGCGACCGGCCCCTGACCATCGCAGATCATCAGGGTTTCAGAATCGAGTTGTCGCTCAATCCCATCCAGGGTCTCAAAACTCTTTTCAGAACCGGCCCGGCGCACCTCAATCCGTTGATCGCGCACCAGATCAAGGTCAAAAGCGTGCAATGGTTGGCCGGTTTCAAGCATCACATAATTGGTCACATCGACGACATTACTGATCGGACGAACACCGGCGGCCCGCAATCGGGTTTTCAACCACAAGGGCGATTCACCAAGCTTAATATCTTCAACCACACGACCAACGTAGCGGGGACAGAGATCCACATCTTTGATCTCAATTGCGGCCAGATCGGCTACCGGTTTGGTACCGGTTTTCAGCTCTATAGAGGGTATCTTGAATGGTCTTTTATAAATTGCGGCCATCTCCCGGGCCACGCCGATAACACTGAGACAATCGCCGCGATTAGGCGTAATTTCCAACTCTAAAACGGTATCCTGCAATTTGAGCAGCTCAACCACGGGCTCGCCCAAGGCCAATCCGGCGGGCAGAATCAAAATCCCGGCCGACTCCTCTTCAAATCCGAGCTCAGCCGCCGAACAGAGCATTCCGAGTGAAACAACACCCCGAATTTTAGATTTTTTGATCGCCATACCATTGGGCAGACGGGTTCCGACCGGCGCTAAGGCGACACAATCTCCGGCCTGCATGTTACTGGCGCCACAAACTATTGTGAGCTCCTCTTGACCGTCGGAGACTCGGCAAAGGGAAAGTTTATCAGCTTCGGGATGGGGTTCCATCGCCGTAATCTTGGCACTCACCACCCGGCTAAGAGCCTCAGGACATAATTGAGTGATAGCGGCAACCTCAAGCCCGGCCATAGTCAAACGTGCGGCCGCCGCTTCAGGGTCGATCCCCTTAAGGTCGACAAAATCGGACATCCAGTTCCAGCTTATGAGCATTTATCTACCAAAATAATTAGAATTCATTCGTAAGATGGCTAAGTAAAAATTTCGATAGTCAAGCTGTTGAGCTTTTCCAGGCGCGAGACTATACAACTAGTATGTCGAGTGTCTGGAAAAGCACAACAGCGCAGGATATCGGAACTTTTTACGACGCCATCTTTTAGAATTGTCGGAGGAAACGCAGATCGTTGGCAAAAAAGAGACGAAGATCATCAATCCCGTAGCGGAGCATGGCTAAACGCTCAACTCCCATACCAAAAGCAAAACCGGTATACTCTTCGGGATCGTAATTGACGAATTTATAGACGGCCGGATCGACCATACCGCAACCCAAGATCTCAAGCCAGCCGGTCTGACCACAGACGCGGCAGCCTTTACCTTTACACATCACACATTCGATGTCAACTTCGGCGCTGGGTTCGGTAAACGGGAAGTAGCTGGGGCGAAAACGAACCCCGGCTGAACTGCCGAAAAAAGCATGCAGGAAAGCGACCAAGACCCCTTTGAGATCGGAAAAGGTGACTAATTTATCAACCAGCAACCCTTCAATCTGATCAAACATCGGCGTATGCGTAAGATCGGAATCACAACGATAGACCCGGCCCGGAACAATAACCTGAACCGGCGGCGCCTGTTTTTCCATGACCCGAATCTGAACCGGTGAAGTATGTGTACGCAGAACCACGTCATCAGAGACATAAAATGTGTCCTGCATTTGCCGGGCGGGATGATCTTTGGGAAT
>JAUVDU010000252.1 GCA_030595135.1 Deltaproteobacteria bacterium
CCCTGAATCGAAACCGTCCCTTTAATTGTCTCTTTATAAGGCACTTTCGGAGCATCGAGTTCAACATCAACCCCGAATTTACGTTTAATACGATCAACCGTCACTTCAACATGCACCTGACCCATACCGGAAATAACCAGCTCTTTGGTCTCCTCATTGCGCACAATAGTGATGGTCGGATCTTCTGCCATCAAGCGCTGCAAGGCGCTGCCCAGCTTCTCTTCATCGCCTTTACTTTTAGGCCGCAGAGAGAAAGAGATCATCGGGGCCGGAAGTTCTAGTCGCTTAAGACGCATCGGCGTTTTCTCACTGCAAAGTGTGTCCCAGGTCACGGTCTCCTTAAGTTTGGCAACCGCCACGATATCACCAGGGCCACACTTATCAATCTGGATCTGTTTATTACCTTCAAGTTTTAAGAGTTGACCAATTCGTTCCTTACGATCCCGGGTACTGTTGAAACAGCTGGAATCAGAAGTCAAGGTTCCACTGTAAACCCGAAACAGAGAGAGTTGTCCGGTAAAGGGGTCGGAAATAGTCTTGAAAACAATTGCTGTAAAAGGTGCATCAGGATCCGGAACAAGCTCATGTTCCTCATCATCAGCAAGCATTTCGGCCATCTGTGCGGGCCGTTCCAGAGGTGAAGGCAGGCAGGTGCATATTAAATCCATCAGCGGCTGGATACCGATATTTTTCAAGGCTGAGCCACAAACAACCGGCACAAATTTGCCGGTCATGGAACCCTCATGCGTCGCCCGATAGATATCCTCGACTGCGATATTTTCGCCGCCGAGATATTTTTCCATCAAATCGTCGTCGGCTTCAACCACCCGTTCAATCATCGCTTCCCGAGCCGCTTCGGCCTCAGCCTGAAGATGATCAGGAATATCTTCCACCGTAAACTTGCCACTCTGATCATTGCCATAACGCAGAGCTTTCATGGTGACCAGATCAACCACCCCGATAAAATCCTCCTCTTTACCAATCGGTAACTGAAGAACCAGAGGATAACAGTCAAAAACCGTCTCCATCTCACCAACCGCCCGAGAAAAATCGGCCCGCTCGCGATCCAGTTTACTGATAAAAACAATTCGGGGAACTTCAAATTCATCGGCATACTTCCAGACCGCCTCAGTCTGCACCTTGACCCCGGAGATGGCACTGACAATAACCACGGCGCCACCGGCCACCCGCAAGCAGGCTTTGGTGTCAACAATAAAGTTGGCATATCCCGGAGTATCGATGACATTAACATGCTTTCCCTGCCAGTCAAAATGGTGAACTGCACTGGTTAGAGTAATTTTACGTTTTATCTCTTCCGGTTCCGAGTCAAGCACCGAGGTGCCGGCATCAACGCTGCCCAACCGATCCGTACTGCCACCATTGAAGAGCATCGCTTCAGCTAAAGATGTTTTGCCAGCTCCACCGTGCGCAATGATTGCAACATTTCTCAAATTTTCGCTTGTGTATGGTTTCATTCCTATATTTCCTTAGCCTGAAAACTGGTTGGGGTTAACAGAAAAAAATTACTTCCTAAATCAGTACTGTAAACAGCTCCCAATTGTCAAGCCTTTAGTAGTGTTCGCGCTGCCGGCACGCTTAAAACAACCGCCCCTAAAAAAACTTTCACCAAACCAGCAATCTTCTTGTATTCATCATTGAAATATTGTAATAAATGTAGTTTGTTACCTTATTCAGCTAAATTTATAGACACTTCCAACCAAGTCGATTGTGGAGAGAGAAAAAAATGAACGTCACTAGAAATGAAGAGCAGACCACTATTACTCTGGGTGGAGATTTCACGAGCGATCTCCTGAACGATTTCAGATCTATGGTACAACAGGAAATTGATGCCGGCAACATCTCACTGACAATCGACTTTACGGACGCGGTAATTATCGATTCAATGGGCATTGGGTGTTTGGTAGCCACCCACAACACATTGAAACAAAAAGACGGAACCCTGCAACTGAGTAACGTCCCGGAAAATCTTAAGGATGTTTTCAAAGTCATGCGCCTTGATCGTATTTTTCCAATAAATTAAATGTTTTAACAAGCATAAATCACTGCCGCAACCCTAACAAAAAAAACCAAACCCTGAGGTATGTCATGTCCATGTCATCTTTTATTGACGACGAAACTTTACAGGAATACATCAGCGAAAGTCTGGAACACCTTGCCGACATCGAACAGGATCTCCTGACGATTGAAGAAGGGGGGGCTGACATCGATGAAGAGGTCGTCAACCGGGTTTTTAGAGCCGCCCATTCACTCAAGGGCGGAGCCGGTTTTCTGGCCCTTGACACGATCAAGGAGCTGGCTCACAAGATCGAAAATGTCCTCGACATGATGCGCAATCGCGAGATTGCACCAAACCCGGAAATTATAAATATCCTCTTGAACTCGTTTGATAAACTGCGTGACCTGATCAATAATTCCGACACTAGTAATGAGGAAGATATCGACGAGTTCGTCGTCGCCCTGGTGGGCCTGACCACAGCCCATCTGGCCCCGGCTGAACAAGCCAGCGTATCAAACATGATTCCGATCACAAAAAGTGACGGCAATATCATCTTTGAAGTCCCTGAAATTGACCTGGCCCAGGCTAAAAAGGGGTCTCAGACCCTCTACCTCCTTGAATATGACCTGATCCATGATGTCTACCAGTACGGCAAGACCCCGATGGAGATTATCAAGAATGTCATGGATCTCGGCACCATCATCGAGACTCTGATCGATATCGACAGGGTCGGCACCTTAGATGATGCCCCAATCAACTCAATCCCCTTCTACATGCTCATAAGTTCGATAATCGAACCGATCGTCGCCCCGGACTTTCTCGAACTCCCGACAGAAAAAATCCTGCTCATCGACAACGACGGCAAGCAACTCGAAGAGAGCGGACAAGCAGGGGCTCAGACTCAGGCCGCCCCGGCACCGACCCCGGCGGCAACAAGTTCTGAACCGGCACAACCAACAACTCTGGAGCCAAAAGAGGTTCCAAGCCCGGAAACCGCTCCGCCCCGGACACCTGAAAAACCGGCTCCAACTCCGGCTCCAGCCCCAACCCCGGAAGCCAAGAAAGCCGCTCCCGCTAAAGAAGAGCCTGCTAAAACTGAAAAGAGTGATGCTCCAACATCATTAAGAGTCAGCGTCAACCTGCTTGAGAGCCTGATGACCCTGGCCGGAGAGATGGTTCTTTCACGCAACCAACTGCTCCAGGCAATCAGCCAGCAAGACCAACACAGCATCAAACTTTCCGGGCAACGCATCGACCTAGTCACTTCGGAACTGCAAGAGGCCATCATGATGACCCGAATGCAGCCGATCGGCAGTGTTTTCAATAAGTTTCCCCGGGTTGTTCGCGACATGTCGCAAAAACTCAGCAAAGAGATCAACCTGATTATCACCGGCAAGGACGTTGAACTCGACAAAACCATCGTCGAAGGACTCAACGACCCCCTGACCCACCTCATCAGAAATTCAGCCGACCATGGTATTGAGACCCCGGAAATCAGGATCGCTGCGGGCAAACCCCGAGCCGGAAAAATTGAGCTCAAAGCCTATCATGAAGCGGGCCAGGTAAACATTGAAATAACTGATGACGGCAACGGTCTTGACGCTGAAAAAATCGCCGATAAAGCCCTCGAAAAAGGGATGATCTCCAGCGACCAGCATAAAGCCATGTCCCGCAAAGAGAAGATGGCCCTGATCCTGCTGCCGAGCCTTTCGACGGCGGAACAGGTAACCGACGTCTCGGGCCGCGGGGTCGGAATGGACGTCGTCAAATCGAATATTGACCT
>JAUVDU010000329.1 GCA_030595135.1 Deltaproteobacteria bacterium
ATCAACAAAGCCGGAGCCACACCGAAGGAGACAAGATCAGCCAACGAGTCAAACTCCATCCCGAAACGGCTGGTGGCGTTCATCATCCGCGCCACTTTGCCATCAAGAATATCAAAGACGTTAGCCACAATGATAGCGGTCGCAGCAATAGCATAATCACCTTTGATCGCCGAGATCATAGCGAAAAAACCGCAAAAAAGATTGCCCATGGTAAACAGATTGGGCAAGAGGTAAACCCCGCGTATCATATCAACCTCCATATTACTCTCAAGTTACTTAAAAAAGGGATGGCTAAGTAAAAATTTCGATAGACAAGGCGTTGTGGTTTTCCAGGCGCGAGACCATACATCGAGTATGTCGAGTGTCTGGAAAAACACAACAACGCAGGATATCGGAACTTTTTACGACGCCATCAACATAACACATTTAGTTTGCATTTGGCAAGTAACCAATAATTGTTTCTCCACCTTTAACATGCTGACCGACTGAAACATCAATTTCGGTCGATGTCGGCAGATAGAGATCAACCCGTGAACCAAACCGGATAAGGCCAAAACGCTCACCTTTTTCCAGAGTGTCTTCGGGCCCAACAAAACAAACAATCCGTCGGGCAATGAGACCGGCAATCTGGACAAAAGCTATACGCCGTCCCTGCTCATCCTCCATCACCACCAGATTGCGTTCATTCTCTTCTGCGGCCTTATCAAGGTTGGCGGAAAAAAATTTGCCCGGCTTATAGTGAATTTCAAGAACCCGCCCGGCTACCGGAGCCCGATTGACGTGAACATTGAAAACCGACATAAAGATGCTGACTTTAGTGCATTCAGCTATACCCGACAGTTCCGGGCCATCGACCTGAGTCACGGAAAGAATCCGACCATCAGCCGGTGAGACGACGGTTCCTTCGCGAAAAGGCGGATAGCGATCCGGATTACGAAAAAAGGAGCCGACAAAGATTCCCAGCAGCAGAGTCAGCTTCCAGAGCCAGCCCCAACCGATGAAAAAAAAGATAATAGTCGCCACACCCAAACCCAAGACCCAACGATGGCCCTCAGGGTGAATTTTGTCAAAAAGTGGTAGATCTTTCAAATTCACGATACAACTCCTTCATAATTAGTTCTTTTTTTTGTCGACCAGCTTATCTTTACTAATCCAACTCATCATGGAGCGCAGTTTCTCACCAACCTGCTCGATTTCATGCTCCTCACCATGTCGGGTCAGAGCGTTAAAAACCGGTCGGTTAGCCTGGTTTTCAAGAATCCATTCACGGGCGAATGTGCCATCCTGAATCTCTTCCAGAATCTCCGCCATCGCTTCCCGGCTCTCTTGATTGATCACTCGGTAACCACGCGTCAGATCACCAAACTGAGCTGTATTGCTGATCGAATAGCGCATATTACTGATTCCGCCTTCATAAATCAAGTCAACAATTAATTTGAGTTCATGGAGACATTCAAAATAGGCCATTTCCGGTGCGTAACCGGCATCGACCAAGGTTTCATAACCCGCCCTGATCAATTCGGTGACACCGCCGCAGAGTACAGCCTGTTCGCCAAAGAGATCGGTTTCCGTCTCTTCGCGAAAACTGGTTTCAATAATTCCGGCCCGGCCCCCGCCGATGCCGCAGGCATACGCCATCGCCAGCGCCCGGGTATCGCCGGTGGGATCCTGATTGATAGCGATCAGGGTCGGCACACCCATACCTTGAGTATATTCATGACGCACCAGATGACCAGGGCCTTTCGGGGCGGCCATAAAAACATTGACTCCGGCCGGAGGCTCAATCTGTCCATAATGGATATTAAAACCGTGGGCAAAGGCCAGATAATCTCCCGCATCAAGATTAGGCGCGATATCATCCCGGTAGAGGGCAGCCTGGAGTTCATCGGGAACCAGAATCATAATCACCTGAGCCTGGCGCACCGCTTCAGCCGTCTCTAAAAGCGGCAAACCGCCGGTTTCCGCTTTCTGCCACGAGGGGCCGCCACGGCGCAAACCGACAACGACATCAAAACCGCTCTCCTTCAGGTTATGAGCATGGGCATGTCCCTGACTGCCATAACCGATAACCGCAATCTTTTTACCCTGTAAAACCGACAAATCGGCATCTTTTTCATAATAGAGCTGCATATTCTTTCTACCTCATCCATAAAAATTAAGTTACAAATTATCTGTTTGTTATTTCACTTCATCAGTGTCCGGCTTACTAATTGCAACCCGGGATATCGGGTCATTTTCTTCCACTTCTTACGCAAAATTTTTATTTTTCCAGCGCTCATTACGCCAAAATTGCGAAACTCACTCGTACCTCACTCAAACAGTCGCAATTTTTTGGCTCCTTTCGCTGGGAAAAATGACAAAATTTTGCGAGACATTCCAGAAAACAACCAGATATCCCTAGATTTTTTGCATAACAAGTTGCTAACCGGACAGCACTAACTTCATTTAACACTATCACGGGCCAGAGCAACCATGCCGGTACGCGACATCTCTTTAATTCCGAAAGGCGCCAGAACTTCCAGGGCTGTATCAATTTTAGTTCGCTCGCCGGTTAATTCAACGATCAGGGAACGAGATCCCAACTCCAAAACCCGACCTTGATAGACTTCGACCAAGTGCAATAGTTCTAGACGCTTGGCGCCGCTATTTACGGCAAATTTTAAAAGCACCATCTCGCGCGCCATCTGCACCGATTCGGTCAGTTCAACCACCTTGATCACATTTATCAGTTTGTTGAGCTGTTTGGTGATCTGCTCGATAATATGATCAGCCCCTTGAGTAACAATCGTCATACTTGAAACAGTTGAATCATCGGTTTCGGCCACCGTCAGGCTTTCGATATTAAAACCGCGCCCACTAAACAGTGAAGCGATACGGGAGAGGACACCAAACTCATTCTCGACTAAAACACTAATAATATGTTTCATCTTATCCTCTCCTCCTTAGACCAACAACATATTGGAGATCGCCTCGCCGGCGGGCACCATTGGGTAAACATTCTCTTCGGCCGC
Source organism: Deltaproteobacteria bacterium (assembly GCA_030595135.1). Classification (GTDB taxonomy): domain Bacteria; phylum Desulfobacterota; class Anaeroferrophillalia; order Anaeroferrophillales; family Tharpellaceae; genus Tharpella. The sequence goes on from JAUVDU010000329.1 coordinate 3,012, forward strand.
GACCACCACATCAACAACCACCGGCCCGGGATGGGCGAAAGCCTGTTTCAAAATCGGCTCAACCTCTTCCGGCGTCCGCGCCCGCAGACCGAGAGCACCATAAGCTTCAGCCAGTTTAACAAAATCGGGAGCGTGATTCATCTGCGTTGA
>JAUVDU010000098.1 GCA_030595135.1 Deltaproteobacteria bacterium
GCTTGCAAACCTTTACTTCGCAAAATCCGGGCCGCTTCGACAAACTCTTTGATGCCTTTATGCCAGAGCATCCGCGCCGCCAGCAGAACCACCGGGACTTCCGACTTTTGCCCCGACAAATCCGGCTGAAAACGCTCCACCTCAACCCCGGAACCAAGAATCAGCACCGCCTTTTCCGGGCTGATTATTTTTCGCTTGAGAAAATGATCCCGGTCGTCAGGGTTTTCAAAAAGAAACCTGACCGCAGCCCGGCTGCCGACCAGACGATAGGCCATTTCGATAATATTTTTAAGATATTTTTTCCAGCGGCCGCCGACGATAAAGACAAATCCTAAGCCGGTCACCGCATTAACCACCGCCGGAACCCCGGCCAGCCGGGCCGCCAATGATCCGTAAATAATCGGTTTAATCGAAACCTGATGGACGATATCGGGTTTTAGACGCCGATAGAGACTCATCAGGTCGATAAGACCAATCAGCTCCCGCAGCGGATTACGACTGGCTCGGCGCATCTTAAGCGGATAATGGGTAAACCCCAAGGCTGTGATCTCAGCCACGCGAGGCCCCGGCGCCGTCGCCACCAAAACCCGAAAACCGGCAGCTTGCGCAGCCACGGCCAGAGCCTTGCGATGGAGGAGAAAGAACCAGTCATCGGTTACCAAAAAAAGAATAGTTGGTTTTTTAACAATATTTTTCACGGGAGAACCTACTCCGACATAGCCGGAAGCAAAAACATTTCTCATATTTGTGTTCATCTGTGGTTACGCTTTTTTAAACCACAGATGGACACAAATAGACACAGATTTAATACAGTTAATATAAAGTTTTAACCATCAACGAAAATAAATATTCAGCTTTGATTTTCGACCTTGATTTCAATTTTTAGCATGGAATCGTTTTCCATGCAGTGTTCTATGCGTCGTACTCGCGGGTCTGGCTGAACAATTCGGTCAACGAAACCTGGTTATCAACAGGCGTCGGATAAATTTAAGTAACGACCAACCTCCAGCTCCGGCAATTTTCGGTAATGAAATATACCCTTTACGCCAAATTGCAAACAAAGCCGTAAGCTCCCCTTTTTCCATAGACCAGAGAGCCGCACTCTGCCCACTGACCCCGAAAGCCGGTTTATGGGTTGCGGCCAGAGGCAAGTCTAAAAATGCGGCCCGGCCGCCGGCACCCAAGAAACTGAGCCAGAGATGATAATCTTCACCATAACGCTGCTCTTCGGGAAATCGTAAAGTGATATCGCGGCGTAACATCACGGTCGGAGTCCGCAGACAATTGCTATAAAGAAGCCCGGAGAGAGAACATTCCGAGACTCGAAAACGCGGCGGCAATCCGGAGGCGGAGGCGGAAGTTCGCGGATCCCCGCAAAGATGACCGGAGAGTGCAAATTCGGGATGACTCTCCATAATCTTAAGCTGTAAAGCAAGCTTGTCGATATGCCAGGTATCATCGGCATCGAGAAAAGCAATCCAAGACTGGCTCGCCTGCTCCCAACCATAATTCCGGGCTGCGGCCGGGCCCCGGTTTTTTTCAAGAAAGAAGACCTTAAGCCAACTCTCACCGTACTCTTTTACCAACCCCCGCAAAATCTTACAGGTATCGTCATCACTGGCGTCATCGACAACAATCACCTCATAAGGGATTTGGCTCTGAGCCGCAACCGAATTAAGAGCCCTCACTATTGTTGATGCCGCCCGGTAGCAGGGAATAACAACTGAAACCGGCACCGACTCTCTCTTGTTTGCAAGCTCCAGCTCCAAACAAGAGACCCAACATCCTTCATCCTTCATCCTTCACTAACCACCCATTTCCAGGTTCGCTGTAAGCCTTCGCGAAAACTGAATTGCGGTTGCCAACCAAGCTCTTTTTGGGCCCGGCTACAATCAAGATAGTTCACCGAGCTATCGCAGGCCCGATTCTCCTGATAGAGAATCGGAACCTGACGGCCGCTTACCTCTTCAAGCAGAGCCACCAATTCATTAAGACTGCAGGGTTGACCACTGCCAATGTTGAAAAGCTTTACCGAGCTGCTTTTCTCACAGGCGAGCAGGATAGCTTTAGTCAAATCGCCAATATAAAGATAATCCCGGGCGACCGTGCCGTCACCCCAGATCTCAATCGCTTCCCCGCTCTTGATGTGCCCGAGAAAAACGGCAACCGCCCCTTGGGCCCCACTAATTTTCTGGCGCTCGCCATACGGGTTGGCAATGCGCAAAATGGTATAGTCAAGACCGTGCAGATGGTGAAAAAGTTTAAGATATTTTTCGATTGCCAACTTGATAATGCCATACGATGAGAGGGGTTCGGTCGGACTCTCTTCAACAATCGGCAAAACTGACGCCGGGCCATATACCTGGCCGCCGGAAGAAGCAAAAACCACTTTTTTGACCCCTTTTTTCAGGGCTGACTCAAGCAGGTTGACCGTACTTTTAAGGTTCGTCTCGATATCGTAAAGGGGATTGAGATTGGAAGAGGCCGGCAATATCGTACTGACCAGATGAATCACCAAGTCTATATCTTCAAAGGCTGCGGCCAAATCTTCAACATTTGCAAAATCACCATAGCATAACTCGATTTTGTCAAGAACGGCAACCAGATTGTCAAGCTCGCAAGCAGGCCGCTCAAAGACCCTTACCCGATGACCGACGGCAACCAAGGCATCAACTACATGTGAACCGATAAAACCGGCTCCACCCAAAACCAGATAGTTCATTTTATTATTATATCCTCATAAAAAGCTCGGTATTCACGATCTAGACCGGCCAGAGAGAAGTGGTCAACCATTCGCTGCCGGGCCAAAGCACCCATCTCTTGCTGCCGCCGATCATCGAGAAGTTCTTTGAGCGCGCTGACATAGGCTTGTGCATTTTCCTTTTCCGCAACCAGATAGCCGCAAGCCGGGGTTACCAGCTCGCCGCAGCCACCAACGTCGGCGACTACCGGCACCACCGCCATCGCCATCGCCTGATAGAGAACCATCGGCACCCCTTCCCAATCTGAAGTAAGAAGCAAAACATCAGAAATCAGGTACCAATCGACCAGCGTTTCCAAAGGCTGCTCCCCATAAAACCGAACTTGATCTGCCAACCCCTGTTCCTGCAACTCAGCCATAAATTCTTTTTTCTGCGATTCAAGGTTGCCATCGCCAATAACATGCATGACAAAAGGAACTCCTTGAGCGCGCAAAGCAACTGCAATCTTAAGCAGTCGCAAAGGCTGCTTCTGGCGATCCAAACGCCCGATAAAAAGCAGGTTCAAAGCCTCTTTTCGCTGGGAAGCAGCGATTTGTGCACCCGGTTGCCGACCTTCTGGATTATAAAAGCCGCTATCAACACGACCATGAATAACCTCGAACTTGGAGCTCTCTATATTGGGATAGAGCTGAACAATCTCATCTCCAAGTTGGGGGTACTCCAGATTATAACGATCAATAAGATGATCGTAGCGCGGCGGCATTTCAAAGGCATAACCGGTACAGCGACCATCGGCAAAGTAATCGAAACAATGAAATTGAGCAACTACTTTGAGGCCGGGAAAACGTTCTTTCAGTTTCGGCAGGGTCTGAAAAGCTATCTCACTGTTCATAATGTGCAAAATATCAATCTTATGCAGGGCAATAAATTCCAGCAGGAAATCGGTCATTGCCGCCGGATCCAAGCAGCCCAAAGCCGGCAGATCATAAATCCCTTGCGCATAGTCGGCAATCTTAGGCAGCCAGTTATTATCACGAAAAAGGGTGGTGACAAAATATTTATCACTCCAGACCGAATTCAGCTGACAAAACCAGTCAACCGTCATCGTATCAGCGCCCCCGGTAATCAGCCAGGGAGCCACATAGAGAATTCTCAATTTGCCCTTGGGATTGTTGGCGTTCAGAGAGTAAGCAGAACCCGGCTCCGGCAGTTGGAGAAAATCTTCCAGGCAAACTTTCTCCAACTGATAGGAAGCCTGAAGATAGTTATAAAGATAATCTCGGTTACCTTGCAGACGATACTCTTCCGGCAGATAAACCTGCAGGCCGGCGTTAGTGTTACAGCGGAAAAAAGATTGCCATCGGCTCTCAATAGTTACAATTAAAGGAGTTTTGGAAACTTCCGGCCGGGCCAAAAGTTTGGGGAACAATTTCCAGGCAGCAAAAGAAACCCCCACCAGATCAAGCCAAAGTGCAGTCTGTTTTGCCGCTCCGGTAGGCGGCAACAGATTACATAATGGCTCGGTCACCTGCCAGTATTGCCGGGCTCGGCGACGCAAGCTGCGCTCATGGTTGACAATATAACCGAGATGCAACACCTGTATACACTTTTTTCCGAAAGTAAAGTCGGCAACCACATTTTCAGCGGGTTCCGACTCACAAAGGTGACAAGGATAAACCCGCGCGGGTAACGAACGCCCGACACAACCATGCCGAATCAGGTTAACATAAAACTCCCAATCCTCATAACCTACCGGCAAGGTTTCATTATAACCCGCCAACTCAAGCCCGACTAAACGTGGAAAAACGACCGCCCGAAAACGGTTTTCATGAAGTGAAGCAATCGGATTCGCAATTTCAGAACCATTATTCTCATCCACTCCAAACGAGTTATTCACACTCTGAATAAAAAAATGCGGTGGCGACGCTTCCAGCAACAATAAACATTTTTCAAGAAAGGTCGGCGCCAACCTCTCGCCACCTTTAAGGGATACAATATATTTACCCTGGGCTTGATTTAATGCCCGGTTACAGGCTGCAACCCGTGAAGAGGAATCAACCGACAGAACTTTCCAGTCTGCATAACCCGCTTTTGCTATCGTCGCGGCGAGCCTATGGGCGAGCTCTTGATCGCCGTCAGAGACCAGAAAAAAGACCTCGAAGTGAGGCCAACTCTGGTATTTGAGAGATGCATATAAGTCCGTGAGAGGATTGTTGGCTCTGAAATCGCATGAAACCAGCAAGGTCAGTAAAGGGGCGTGACCATAGAGCTCTTGATGATAGCAATGAGGACCAAGAAAACGTCCGGCATAAGCCAGCAGATTTTCTTGCAAAAGCAACTTCAGCTTATGACTCCGCCTTAAAATAACGGCTCGGTCGCGCCATCGACGCAACCGAGCCCTCCAGACGGAGGGCAGAATGGTACGCAACAGCTCTCGCAGCTGACAAGTTTTCTGCCGCCCACAACCCAACTCAGACAAAACCCTGAACCAGGCTGTGCGAGTTCTGTTAAACATCAACCTTTTTCTTGAGCCAAAAAGAGACCCCCTCTTTTCCTATACCCTGCAAGCCGGGATCGTCCCAAAGATCCCGGAAATAGTCAAGTAAATTAGTACACCATGAGACATAGACATTGGGCAGAATAATCTCAAAATTCTCCTGAGCGTAAAGCAGCATCCCGCCCAAAACATACTGCTCTGAATACATGCGGTTAACCCACTCATCCGGGTAATCAAAAGGCCAAAAGATATCATGCAGATGGATATAGACATTGCGTTTTAGACGAGGGATAATATCAAAGAAAAATACCTCTGTGTCTGAATTCTGCAAAACCCGGTGAGAGCCGTCAAAAAAAAGTATATCATCATCCGATAGTTGATCAAATAACGAGAGGTCACACTCTTCGAGAGGTTTACGAATAACCTCATCACAAAGCTCGTCGATCTCGGCTCGCGGGAACGGATCAAGAGAAATAATACGAGTCGACGGACTATTTAAGGCCTTGGCTTTGGCGGCAATTCTGGTCGAATGTCCGGAGCCAATCTCAAAATAGATACGAGGTTTCAGCGTTGAAATAAACCCGAAAAGTGAGATCGCATCAAAGGCCGGGAAAAAACCGTTATTCCAGACCGGCTCTTTCGGCGAAGTGGCGGAAGAAAGAGAGAGAGGAATTGTCAAAAACTGATCCATAAAAGAGGTGAACTGCTGAATAAGTTTCTCATATTCACCCGACTGAGCCGCCAGAATGGACTCCAGTTTGGCATGCCGAAGTACAATTCCGCCATAACGACGACACATCTTATGACTATAATAATCCTCAATTTTGACCCGGCTGATTTTTCCCATAGACCCGCCCTTAACTTATGAAAATGGCAATAACATTTTACTATTTTAAAGCTCACAAAGCGCCACCTTATGAGGTTGATAACGCTTCTCTAAATAGTTGTAAAAAGGCTCTACATCATGCTCTGGATGATACTCCTGCGGATAATAAACAAGGAGATTTTCTAGAAGAGGCAGCATAAAAAACTTACGCCAACGAAGATCCAGAGTCAATAAAACAATCGCTGACGAGTTACCCACTCTCTGCAAAATATCTTTTATAACGGCTGGCGAGACATTACCGTCCCGGTAAAGATCGAGCAGAACGTATTTTTCTCCTACTTCTGTACCGG
>JAUVDU010000332.1 GCA_030595135.1 Deltaproteobacteria bacterium
AGCAGTTGCAAACGCATTAAGAGTCAAGCTCTTGACGTTGATCAAGGATAATCGGAGCATCGCGCCAGACCCCTTCAAGATCATAGGTGAGTCGAATCTCCTGATAGAAGATATGGACAATAACATCACCATAATCGAGCAAAGCCCAACGACCGCCTTTCAAGCCCTCGATACCCAAAGGCATATAGCCTCGATTTTTCATCTCCTGAGCCAGAGATTCACTGACCGCCTGCACATGACGATCTGAGTGGCCACTGGCAATCACCAAGGTATCGGTTACCGATGAAAGTCCCCGCAAATCAAGCATAAGCAGATTTTCAGCTTTTTTATCTTCAAGTAAACTTTTGATCAAAGAAAGTTTAGTATCGTCTTGTAAAACCTTGGCCTGGTTTTCACTCATTGATTGTATAACCCGTATTCTAAAATATAGTTGGCCACCCCATCAGGCACCAAATAGCGCAGTGAACGACCCACCGCCGCCTCACTGCGAACCTGACTTGAAGAGATATCAAGCCGGGTCACTGTCATGAAATTGAGACTCCGCCCGGAGACGTGCCGATAGCATACATCCTTCTCATAACAAAATTCATCTTGAAGCGCAAATGGAAAAAGCCGGGTTGCGCAATCTTCGGTCCACGGCTCCATCCCCTCCCGGGAAATAACAATGAAATTTGCCAGGGAGAAAAGCTTGGCATACTGGTACCAGGTTCCGATTTCACACCAGGCATCCCAGCCTATGATAAAATAAAATTGAGCTCCAGCAAAACGTTTATTAAAATAAGCCAACGTCTCAACCGAATAAGAGGTTCCTCCTTTGCGGCATTCATAAGCACTGCTTCCAAAAAAGGGGTTTCCCCGCCGAGCCCGGCGCACCATCGCCAGGCGATGTTCGGCGGCCGCAACCCCGGTTGCACCTTTATGCGGCGGCCGGGCCGACGGCACCAGATAGACCTTTTGCAAAGCAAAGGCCTGACGTACCTCTTCCGCAACCCGCAGATGACCATAGTGAATCGGGTTAAAGGTGCCGCCTAAAATGCCGATCTTCCTACTCTCTGATTTGTCCGTCGCCATAGATAATATATTTTGTTGTCGTCAAACCCTCAAGCCCCATAGGACCATAGGCGTGAAGTTTAGTTGTGCTGATCCCGATCTCAGCCCCCAATCCCATCTGTCCGCCATCGGAAAAACGGGTTGAGGCGTTAACCATGACGACCGAAGAGTTGACTTGACGCAAAAACTCCTGGGATCGATGATAATCACTGGTAACAATCGTTTCCGTATGATCAGAACCATATCGAGCAATATGAGCAACGGCTTCATCAAAACCATCAACCACCTTGACCGAAACAATTAAATCAATATATTCCGTCGCCCAATCCTCATCGGTCGCCGGCATCAGATCAGGCAGCAAGGCCAGGGTTTTGGCACAACCTCTGATTTCAACCTTTTTTGCCTGCAAATCGGCCGCCATCAAAGGCAGGAATTCGGCTGCAATCTCTCGGTGGACTAAAATTGTTTCGGCCGCATTACAAACCCCCGGCCGGTGGGTCTTGGCATTAACCACAATTTTTCGGGCCATCTCGATTTCGGCCCCGGTATCGACAAAAACATGGCAGACCCCCTTATAATGCTTGATCACCGGAATCCGGGAATGCTCGACGACAAAACGGATCAGACCTTCGCCGCCGCGCGGGATAATCAGATCAATCTCCTCTTCACACTGGAGGAGATAATTTATCGCCTGACGCTCGGTAAAAGGTACCACCTGAACCACATCGACCGGAATTGAAGTGGTTGCCAAAGCCTCGTGTAAAACCTCTAACACCGCCATATTTGAGTGAAAAGCTTCAGATCCCCCCCTTAAAATAACCCCATTCCCGGACTTCAGACAGAGCCCGGCGGCATCGGCGGTAACATTGGGGCGCGATTCATAGATCATACCGACAACCCCCAGAGGAATCCGCATCTTGCCGACCAGCAACTGATTCGGCCGCCGCCACATACGCTCCACCTCACCCACCGGATCGGGAAACGCCGCCACCTCCTCAAGACCAGTTGCCATCGCCTCAATTACACTATCACTCAAGGTCAAACGATCAATCATCGCTGCACTAAGACCGTTTTCACGGGCTTTTTCGAGATCAAGCCGGTTACGTTCCTGCAAAAAACCGCGCCGGTTTCTCAATCCGGCAGCCATCGCCCGCAAAGCTCTGTCTTTTTCCAAAGTCGGTGCCGCAGCCAAAACCCGGGCTGCGGTTTTAACCTGAACCGCCAACTCCCTAATCTTTTTTTCAATATCCATAACTTTTAATCTCCATTAGCAAACTCACAAAAGTGCTAAATTGTCTCGATGAATAACATCGGCTCCGGCATTATAACCCAGGCGATTGCTAATTTCACGAGAGTGAAAGCCGGCGATCTTTGTAATATCTGAAGAGCTGTAAGTAGCCAATCCGCGAGCGATCTCGACCCCGTCGAGATCACGGCAGGAGACCGGTTCCCCGACCCCGAAATCACCTTCGACACGAATGACTCCCGAGGGTAGCAAACTGGTGCCGCGTTCAATCAGGGCGACAACGGCTCCACCGTCAAGGTAAAGACTGCCGCAGGGTTCGACGGCAAACGCGAGCCAATGCTGACGACAATTCAAACGATTAGCTCGGGGTAGAAAAATAGTGCCCTCATCTTCTCCGGCCAAAACGCGGGCCATAACCCCGGGACGCCGCCCGTTGGCAATAACGGTTGGAATCCCGTAAGCCGCAGCTTTACGGGCGGCTTCGAGCTTGCTGAGCATACCACCGGTTCCGACCGCACTCTTGGTCGCGCAGACAAAAGAGGTAACTTCATCATCAACTTCATCAATCAAAGGTATCAACGAAGCCGCGCCCGCCGCTTTGGGGTCACAATCGAAAACCCCATCAAGATCGGTCAGCAACAACAAGAGATCGACTTCGGCAAGCGAGGTCAGAAGGGCGGCCAGATTATCATTATCGCCAAATTTTATTTCCCGGACGACAACGGTATCATTTTCATTGACCAAGGGCAAAATTTCAGCCCCGAGCAACGCCCGCAAGGTATTGCGGGCGTTAAGATAGCGACGCCGATTGCGAATATCATCCGCCGTCAGCAGCACTT
>JAUVDU010000101.1 GCA_030595135.1 Deltaproteobacteria bacterium
GAAAATCGCATCCTCTCAACCGGCTACAACGGTACCCCGACAGGTATTCGCCACTGCCTCGAACGAGGTTGCCTGCGCGATGAGCTCAAAATTCCTTCGGGCCAGCGCCATGAACTTTGCCGCGGCCTACACGCCGAGCAAAATGCCATTATCCAGGCCGCCTATCACGGAGTTTCCATCGAATCCGGCGAGATCTACTGCACCAACCAGCCCTGTATTATCTGTGCCAAGATGATTATCAATGCCGGCCTTAAAAAAATCATTATCGGCGACTCCTATCCCGATGAGCTGGCCGCCGAAATGCTTGAAGAGGCCGGTCTTAAGGTAGTCGTTCTCACTTAAACCCAACACACGAGACCTGAGTATGAAATGTCCTTTTTGCGGCTTTCCGGAAGACAAAGTAATCGATTCCCGCATCGCTAAAGATCAGAGTGCCATTCGCCGCCGCCGGGAGTGTCTCTCCTGCAACAAACGTTTCACCACGTTTGAACGGGTTGAGATCAACCTGCCCCTGGTTATCAAACGTGATCAAAGCCGGGCTCCATACGACCGCTACAAAGTTGAAAACGGGGTTCGCAAAGCCTGCGAAAAAAGGCCTGTCAGCTTAGAGCAGATCGAGGAGTTAGTTAACGACCTTGAACAGGTGTTGCGTGAAAACGGTGAAAAGGAAGTCCCGGTAGCTTTTATCGGCGAACACATCATGGCCAACTTAAAAGAGCTTGACGATGTCGCCTATATCCGTTTTGCCTCGGTTTATCGACAGTTTAAGGATATCAATGAATTTATGCAAGAACTTCAGGGCCTGCTCAAGCAGAGCCCCGGAGACCCTTCACAATGAGTGATTTTACGATATCAGATACCGGATTCATGCAGGCGGCTTTAGACTTGGCCCGCAAAGCCCTGGGACTGACAGCGCCAAATCCGATGGTTGGAGCCGTGGTTGTCGCCAATGGCGAAATCGTCGGCCGCGGTTTCCATCCCCGCGCCGGAGAACCTCACGCTGAAATTTTTGCTTTACGTGATGCCGGTGAGCGAGCCTTGAACGCCGAGCTCTATGTCACGCTCGAACCCTGCAATCACCAAGGTAAAACCCCGCCCTGTACGGAAACGATCATCCGCTCCGGGATTCGTCGGGTGGTTATCGGTACGACTGACCCCAACCCGCTGGTCGAAGGCCGGGGTGCCAAGCGCCTTTTAGAGGCCGGGATCAAGGTTGAAATTGGCTTACTGGGTTCAGAGTGCTGCCGACTCAATGAAGCCTGGAATAAATATATTACCACCGGCCTACCCTTTGTTACGCTTAAAACCGCAGCCAGCCTTGACGGCCGCATCGCTACCCGCAGCGGCCACTCACAGTGGATTACGAACGAAAAATCGCGCCACTATGTCCATCAGCTCAGAGCCGCACATGATGCTATCCTGGTTGGTATCGGCACCCTGCTTAAGGACAACCCCAAATTAACCGCACGCCTTCCCGGACTGGAACCGCGCAGCCCATACCGGATTATTGTCGACTCCCTGCTGCGCACACCCTTAGACTCCCAGGTTTTTGGCCCCGACGGTCGAGAACGAATGCTTCTGGTCACCCATCAACACAATGAAGAGAAGTTGGCCCCTTACCGTAAACTGGTCAAAGAAATCCTGATACTGCCGACCAACGATCTGGGCCAGATTGATCTTTTAGAGTTAATGAAAACTCTCGCCGCCAGAAGCATAACGTCACTGCTGATTGAAGGCGGCTCCGAGATCAACGGCTCAGCTCTGGACAATCGGATTATCGATAAAGTCTGTTTTTTCTACGCTCCGATCCTGGTTGGCGGCCGTGGCAGTCTCGGCATGATCAGTGGTCAGGGAGCGGAAACCATTGATCAGGCATTAGCGATCAAAGATATAACCATCCGCCATTTTGATGATGATCTATGTATCGAAGGATATCTGGATTATAAAGGGATAAAATACTGAATTACACAACCAACCTACTCACTGGCCCGGCTTGGCTTTATGGTGCTTTTATGACTGGCCGTAATGCACTCTACGACCTCATTCCTGCTTTAAGCCAGTCGGTCGATATCCCGGTTATCTGTGTCGGCAATCTGACTACCGGAGGTACCGGGAAGACCCCGATGGTCGCTTATTTAGCCGACTATTTCCATAAACAGGGCCTGAAGGTTGCCATCCTTTCACGCGGCTATGGCCGCAAAGACAAACAGAACCCCAAACTCATCACAAAAAATTCCACTATCGACAAACTGGCGGCGGCAGCACTCGGCGATGAGGTTTTAATGCTCCACCAGCAAATACCCGAAGCTGCTTTGGTTCTCGATGGTGACCGGATTCGCGGAGCTAAAGTTGCAATTAAACATCTGGCTCCCGATTTGGCTCTCATGGATGATGGATTCCAACATCGTCGCCTGCGCCGCAATTTCAACCTGCTGATAATCGACAGCCAGCGGCTCTTCGGCAACCGCCACCTGCTCCCGGCCGGATCTTTACGCGAACCATTAAAGGCGCTCCAGCGGGCTGATGCCGTTGTTCTTAACAAATTTGACCAGCGCCATCCTCACTTTTACGGTGAAGCGGCGGAAATTTTAAACTACATCTCCCCGCAAAAGGTCTTTTGCTCAAGCTACCACTTTCGCAGATTCACGGCGGCCGACGGCAGTGCTTCACTCAGTTTAAGTGAGCTTAAGAATTTAGGGCCGCTCTGCGCCTGCTCAGGACTCGCCAATAACGACTATTTTTTTGCCCAGCTGCGAAGCCTCGGCTTGCAACTTGAGGAGACCGCTTCGTTTAAAGACCATTATAACTATCGCGACGCTGATCTCAGACAGCTGATTCGCATGAGTGGATCCCGGCCGCTGATCACCACCGCCAAGGATGCGGTTAAACTCAAAGCTCTCGCTGAAAAAAAAGGGCCGACGCTCCTTAAACAACTCAAGATTGCCGAGATCGGTTTAAAAATCGACCATGAAGGCGCCTTTTTAAAACTCTTTAAACCCTTTCTCCGGCCCCAAAACCAACTCGCCATTAAGCCCGCACGCCCATGAGTAAATTTCCCGAACCCAATATCAATAGCCAACCCCGAATGGCGGTTTTTCTTGATCGAGACGGCACCATTATCAAAGAGGTCAACTACTTAAGCCGACTTCAAGATGTTGAACTTCTGCCCGGGGCGGCGGCAGCCATCGCTAAACTTAACCAACTCCGGATACCGGTCATATTGGTTTCCAATCAATCCGGGATTGCCCGAGGCAAATTCAGCGAAAATTTCGTTAAAAAGACCCACGACTATCTCCAGGAGATCCTGGCCCGTGAAGGAGCCCATCTCGATGATTTTTTCTTTTGCCCGCATCATCCGGAAGCCGGAATAGAGCCCTACAGAAAAGTCTGCAACTGTCGCAAACCGGCCCCCGGCCTCCTCCATGAAGCCGCAGCCCGGCACCATCTTGATCTGACTGAATCATATGTCATTGGGGATAAACTGATTGATGTCGAATTGGCCCTACGAGTGAGGGGTAAGGGGATTCTGGTAGAAACCGGACATGGCAAAAATGAAAAAGATAAACTCGGCAGATGCAAAATCATCCCAAACTTTATCGCCGACGATCTTGACAGCGCCGTAAACTGGATATTAGGAAAATTATGAGTTTACTGAAAATCCCCACTGACTGGAGTGACCACGGAACCATTTGCGGCTTTAAGGCTGCGGATGCCCTCTTTAACCTGCTGCCAGCGGCTGACGCCTATAAGCTGGGCCATCAACTTGCCCGTTTATGGCTGACTTTTGATCGCGGTCATCGACGCATTATCGAAAAAAACCTTGATCTCGCTTTGAAGATCAAACCTGACAGCCCTCAGGCACAACAGCTGCAAGCCGAGATCACCAAACATTTAGGTTATAATCTTTGTGAATTTTTCCTCCTGCAAAACCCGGCCTGCCGCCGCCTGCTGAAGGAAAATTTACAGATCACCGGACTTGAACACCTGCTCAAAGCCCAAAACGAAGGCTCGGGTGCAATTATTGTCTCAGCCCATTTCGGTAACTGGGAAGTAGCTGGTTTTCTCTCGACCTTTATGAAAAGCCCAATCTCTACGGTGGCCAAACCGATCAAGGGAAAACCCCGCCTCTATGCCGCTATCGAAAAAACCCGCAAAGAGGTCGGTTTCATTCCTGTAGATAAAAGCGGCAGCGCCGGAACTCTGGTAAGAAACCTGAAAAAGGGCGGCGTCATCGCCCTGCTCGTCGACCAACGGGTGCGCCGCCGTTTAAGAATTTGGTCACCTTTTTTCGGCCATCAAGTTCCGACCATCCCCGCCCCAGCGGTTCTCGCCCGAATCAGCGGCAGTCCCATAATCCCGGCCTTCACCACCCGCATCCGCCCCCTGCACCATCAAATAATCATCGAAAAACCAATCTTTGTCCCGCGTACCGGCAACAGCCGTGAAATCGTCGCCGATTACACCCAGAAAATAAACCGGCTCATCGAAAAACATATCCGCGCCTGCCCGGCCCAGTGGTTTTGGCCCCACGACCGCTGGCAAAAAACCCAAACTTGAGACCACGCCATTAACTCCGATTGAGCCACCAGCCGGGACGGTAGAAACAGTGGCGCCAGAGCAAGCCGAAACCAAGTTGACGAAATAATTTATCATACTTTTTTGGATCAGGCTCATAGGCGATCAGGAATGCGGCACGATCACTATCCGTCAATTTGCCTCCCCGATCCCAAATTTTTTTAACTGAGCGTATAAAACGGTAAAGATTGGCCCGCCGACGGCTACCGGAAAGAGGCGCTTTCTCTTGTTTGGCCTTATCGAAATCTATAAAACAGACCTTTCCTTGAGGTTCAACCAAGATATTTTTGACATGGAGATCGGTATAAAAAATTCCATATTCATGCAATTTCCGCAGACCGGCCCCAATATCAAAGGCAACTTGTAAACGACTTGCGGCCCCGGCTGTTTCCATGAATTCCGCCAAGCCGACACACTCTTGCAGGCGGCGGGTCACATAGTAGCCATTGACAAAAACACTCTTTGGCCCTTGCTTTACAACAATAACCCCGAGTGCTTGAGGAACTGAAATGGCCAACCTTTGAACCTGGGTATGGAGCTTAAGTTCGGAAAGAAAACGGCGCGGGGAGAAAAATCTCGCGCCACTCAAAAAACGCAAAAGACCGCCATGGCGATATTGACGAACAACAATAGGATAGGGCAGTTTGCCACTGGACAGAAAAAAAATCGCCCCGCGCCCCATGCCCGCTGCCGACTCATCAAGACCATGCCCGGCCAACACATCTGCAACAACTTCCGGCCAGGGGAATAAACCATCTACTGAAAAGTTCTTGGGAGTTTGGGGGGTATAGATAAAGCAGGATTGATCGTCTACGTTTAAGCTGGAAACCAAACTAAGACCTTCCGGCAAGGTTTCACTCATCACCCTGCGCCCAGGGATCTTTGAGTTCGGCCGAAACTAACGGTTTGATCGTTTTGACATTCTCAACCCCGGTCACCTGACGCAAAAAATCGATAATCAAACCCTGATCGAGTTCGGCAATTTCCGAACGGCTCCGACCCTGGCAATCGAGTTGACCTCCGGCCACCTGATTATGACCACCGGCGGTACCACCAAGTTTTTCAAGCAGTTCACGCACCACTTTTCCAGCATGAGCCCGATGATTACCGGCACGTAACGATATAATCAGTTTATCATCGTAGAAAGCGGTCACAATCGACCAGCTCATACGCTCATGGAGAAGTAGAAAATCAGCGACCTCGGCGACCACATCGGGATTTTCTACCGGCCCTAATCGGGAACCAATCACCTGGCGATAGACAAAAGCGTTATCAACGGCTTCGCGAATATAGATAAAGTGCTCTCGCGGCCGACGGCTGAACTCAATCTGAGAGAGCCGTCGCATATTCACCAAAGGCACCAGATCATTATAGATTCGTCGATCTCGGGGACTGGCCTCACGCCCTAAATGCTGAGTTTCGGAAGTGATACCATAAACCAGAGCCGTCGCCAGAGAGCTTGTAATCGAAACCCCCAAACACTGCAGATATTCGGTAACAATGGTCGTACAAGAGCCGTAACCGGTACGAATGTCAACAAATGGAGTCTTTCGCAAAACCGCTCGAGTGGCCCCTTTCTGAGGGTGATGGTCGATAACTATGGCCGGAATTTTATCATCCGGCAAAACATTATTCCCGGCCCGGGGCTGAGTATCAACCAGGGCATAAGCAACATTATCGCGCCCCCGCACCCGGCTGAAAGGCACC
>JAUVDU010000110.1 GCA_030595135.1 Deltaproteobacteria bacterium
ATTTTCAGGGCCACGGCTCCGTTGTTACAGGATGAAACCCGGTAGCCGAGTTTTTCCAAGGCGATTCGATTGAGTTCAATAATTTCTTTTTCATCGTCAACCAGAAGCAGTTGCTCGCTGCCGGTCGGCAGTTTGTTGAAATCCGACAAAGAGTCGGTCATGGTTTCGTGATAATCAAGGGTCGGCAGCAGCACCGTGAACGTGCAGCCGTGATCAACTTCACTGTTTAAAGAGATTTCACCTTTCAATTCTTTGACAATACCGTGGACTGTGGCGAGTCCGAGACCCGAGCCTTGACCTACGGGCTTGGTGGTAAAGTAGGGCTCAAAAATTTTGTCGGCGATTTCCGGCGGAATGCCCGGGCCCGTATCGCTGACGCTGAGAACCAGATAATTGCCGGATTTTAAATTATTATGTTTGCGGGCGGTATTTTCGTCTAGTTGCAGATTGTCTATTTTGATGTGAAGTCGACCGCCTTGATCACGCATAGCATAGGCAGAGTTGCTGCAGAGATTGATTAAAATCTGGTGAATAGGGCCGGGGGCCGCCTTAATGACGTCTTTTTTAGCTTTTATGACGGATTCCAGTTTTATGGTTGTCGGTAGCGAGTTGTTGATCAGTTTGATTGCTTCCTTGATAATCGGGGTGATTTTTAGAGGCTGAAAGTCATCTCCCTGCCTGCGGCTGAATGTGAGAATCTGGCCGACCAGTTCCTTGGCCCGCTGACCTGCGGCCAAGGCTTTGCCGAGCCCTTTTTGGGCGGGATGGTTTTCATCCAGTTCAAACATCATGGCGAGTTCAAGGTTGCCGACCAGAATGGTTAAAATATTATTGAAATCGTGAGCGATACCGCCGGCCAGGGTGCCGATTGCTTCCATCTTTTGGGCCTGTTGTAACTGGCGTCGCAGGAGGGCTTCTTCGCTGATATCACGCTTGACCGCGATATAGTGGGTAATCCTCTCTTTGTAGTCGAGCAAGGGGGTGATGGAGACCTCCTCTTCATAGAGAGAGCCATCTTTTTTCTGATTGATAAAATGACCGCGCCAGTTTTTTTTAGCAACCAGGGTCTGCCACATCTCCGAAAAGATTTCAGGTTTAGTTTGTCCGCTCTGTAATATGCGGGGATTTTGGCCGTAAGCCTCTTTTTTCTCGTAACCGGTAATCGCGGTAAAAGCCGGGTTTGTATAGATGATATTGGCTTGATGGTCGGTGATGACAATGGTTTCCGTGGCATGGTCAACCGCACTTTGTAAAAGTTCCAATTTTTGCAGGCCCTGTCGTTGCGCGGTGACATCTTGGATAGTGCCGATCATTCTCAGTGGTTTTCCGCTTTCCGGGTCGCGGAT
The DNA here is from genome assembly GCA_030595135.1 of Deltaproteobacteria bacterium. Taxonomy (GTDB): domain Bacteria; phylum Desulfobacterota; class Anaeroferrophillalia; order Anaeroferrophillales; family Tharpellaceae; genus Tharpella. The sequence continues at coordinate 1,347 of JAUVDU010000110.1, forward strand.
GGTTTCGGCATGGGCATGGATAATTCTCTCTTTCTGGTTGTCAGCCCGGATTATCCGGTAGTCAAGCGAGTAGATGGTTCGGTACTCGAGAGCTTCGTTGATGGCTCTGCTGACTATGCTCTGATCCCCGGGATGCAGGGCCGCAAGAAAAGAGGCATAATTGTCTTGGCTGTAGGGGCCTTCCGGCAGGCCGAAGATATCGTAGGTTCCCTTGGACCAGGAGAGATGGTTGTTGTCAAACTCCCACTCCCAACTCCCTATATTTGAGATGCGTTCAAGTTCATCTAGGCGTGTCTGCATTTCGAGACATCTCTTTTCGGCTATGATGGCACGTTGGCGCAGTTCTTCGCAACTTGATTCCGGGGAGTCACTTTTTTCATCACACATCGTTTTCTCCATTACGATAGTATACACTATTTGTAACTATTCAGCCAACCCGTAAATCCTGGGGACACAATCCTGATTTCCTTCGGAGAATCAGGTTATGTCCCCAGGATTTACTGAATCCATCAATATTCAGTGTTTTTCTACTTATGCTGAATAGTTACCACTATTTCAGCTTCATGCCAAACTGATTCATGCCGAGCAGGCAGATGGCATCTTCAGCGAAAAGGTTTTGAAAGCTGTTATCTGCCATCGTGCATTTGAATCTCCGACAGGTAAGCGGTCGGTAGTGATAAATCTTGCAGCCGTATTTTCCGTTTCGTTTTTCGAGAAAGATGCAACCTTTGTCATCCGGGTGAATCATGTATACTTTGCCTTTATCTTTAGCTTCTTCGATCAGTTCATCCATACTTTTAGTGCGCAGGTCGTTTAAGTGAATATCAATGCCGACATGGCCGCCCATTTTTTTTATAAAATCCACTTCATCGGCCTGGAGCTGGATTTTTCGATATTTTTTGCAGCAGGAGCCACATTGGCGGCACTCCTCCAAAATTGAGTCGAGGGAAAATTTATCAATCGTAGATAATCTGTTCTGTTTCATTTTATAATAGATGCCAGAATTTGTGTAGCGGGTGCGTTTCAAGCAGCCGTTTGGCTCTTTCGGATTCGGGGATGCCGACGATCGAGAGTTTGGCCTCTAAAAGCGCATCAATAACCGCCAGTACCGACGCTTCAAGCGAGATCGGATTATAGCCACCCTCAAGGATGAAAAGCAGGCGTTCATCGCAAGCGTCGTAAGCCAGTTTTTTGAGCATCGTCGTGACTGAGCCGAACCATTTGGTCGTTAATGTCGTATCACTGATAGTCTCATCTACGTGAGCGTCAAAACCGGCTGAAACGAGAATTATCTGGGGCATGAACTGTTCAGTTATATGGCCCATAACTTTGCCCGTAAGATAGGTGTATTCAGGGTCGCCAAATTGGGAAAAGAGGGGCAGGTTGAGATTGTAGCCGACGCCTTGATCTTTGCCTATTTCATCAATTTTCCCGGTAAAAGGAAAGAGATTATTTTGATGCATGGAGACCGTTAGAACCTGGCTGCTGTCGTAAAATATATCCTGAGTGCCGTTGCCGTGATGGACATCAAAGTCGAAAATCAGGATTCGCTTAAGGCCGTAGGTCTTTTGGAGATAGGCCGCCGTGATCGCAATATTATTGAAGATGCAAAAGCCCATCCCGCGACCCGGTTCAGCGTGATGGCCCGGTGGCCGTACCAAAGCAAAACCGTTCTTGATCTCGCTATTCATAATCCGATCCGCCAGCTCCAGACAGCCGCCGGCCGCAAGCTGGGCCGTGTAGATGCTTTCGTCCATCAGATAGGTGTCTCGATCATAGGAGAAAGGATCGGTGGCCAGGGCGTGCGCCCTGATCTGGTCAAGGTAGAATTTTGAGTGAATCCTCTCGATCTCCCGGCTGCCGGCTTCCCGTGGAGAGAAACCGGCCAGCTTGTCACCGTATGCCGGATTAGCCAAGGTCAGGTAAAGGTTTTTGAGCCTTCCCGGATTCTCCGGTGAAGCCTGTTCAATCCGATGATTAAAGAGGCGCTGGTCTTTAATGATTCCGGTTTTTTTATTCATAATGAAATTTATATAGTGGAACCTGATTAAAATCTTCCCGGGTCAGTCGGAAGAGGTGCCCGGTTCGGTTGATTTGTTGATCTTCATATTGCAAAGAGTCGACCAGTTTGAAGCCCAATTTCTTGAGGCAGCGCTGCTGGGAGAGGTTGTCGATGTCAGTATACATCTCAACCGCCTTAAACCCCATTTTTTCAAAAAGGTGCATGATCAGAAATTTCTGAGCTTCGGTGCCATAGCCCTGATTGCGCAGGTCAAGTCGGGCAATCTTTAAAGCAATAATGGCAATATTTCGATTTTCAGAACGGAGCCAATAGTGGATTGTGCCGACGGGTGCCCCTTCTTGGCGGAGCTCTATAATAAATGTTCGGCTCTGCCCGTTCCAGAACAGTCCGGCAATAAAATTACGCATTCCCTCTTCGAGGTTCATCTGTTCCGGAGTCAGGACGTCGCCGTAGATTTCAACCCGATTGCTCCATTCTACCAGCAACGGTAGGTCGGCCTCTTCGGTTTTTCGCAGCAGTAACCTGCGGGTAAAAATTTTTTCAGTAAAGTTGGTCATAGTTTATTTGTTTTTTCTAAAGGTTGGCGACCGCTTTTTGTAATGATTCACTGGAGTCACTAAGGCGGTTCAAGGCCTTTACGGTACTGCCAATCGTTTGGTTGACGATGGCGGTGGATTTCTGGTTGTCTTTTGATGATTCCGCAACATTCTCAATCTGTTCCATAACCTCCTGACCATCTTTACTCAACCCGTCGGCCTTGGTACTCAAATTGTCGACCGAAGTCGATATTGTGACAATCCCTTCCGAGATTGTTTCCATCGATTCTAACGACTTATTGATGACGCTGCTCCCATCTTTGAGCATGACCATGCCTTCCTGCATGGCGGAAACCGTCTGGCGGGACTCCTTTTCGACATTCTTGACAATGTTGGAGATGTCGATCGCTGATTTTGAGCTGTTTTCAGCAAGTTTTCTGATCTCGTCGGAGACTACGGCAAAACCCCGTCCGGCATCACCGGCCCTGGCCGCTTCAATCGCGGCGTTAAAGGCCAGGAGGTTGGTTTGTGAGGCAATCTCTTTGATGATATCAACAAAGCCGGAAATTTTTTCGAGCTGGTTGACAAGGCCGGCCACCATCTCATTGTTGCTCTGCATACTGGTGTTTATTTCGTCAAGTTTTTTACCGGCCTCGTTGCCCGCCTGCTTGCCGGTTTCGGCTTCTTTTGCGAGGTCAGTAGCCAGGCCGTTGGCTTCGCGGGAGAGACTCAGCATCTCACCGGAGTTGTCGACCATGTTACGAACCCGGCTCATTGAGTCATCGAGCAATTTGACTCCCTCATTAATGAGTTGGTTCATGTCGTCGATATTGGCGTTGGCCTGCTGCATGCTGGAAGTAGATTCTTGTACCAGCTCCCCGACATCCTGGCAGGAGGCTGAAATCAATTTTTCAACTTCGACTTCCGCACTGATATCGACCATATATTCAAGCGCTCCTTTGATATTGCCCTTGGCATCCTTGATCGGGGCTCCGGTATATTTGATCGGGATCTCTTTGCCGTTCGGTTTGGCTACGGTCTGTTCGTTGATGATGCTGTCGCTGCGCATGGCTTGGGCACAGGCACATTTTTCGGTCTGACAATGTTCGGTCTTAAAGAGGTGAAAACATTTTTTGCCGATGGTTTCATCCGGGGCCATGCCGGCAATGGCGGCGGCGGCGGGGTTTGTGAATGTGATATTAAAGTTACTGTCGATGGAGAGGATTGGTGTCGGAATTGTATTCAGGTTCTCAATTTTTTCATCGGCGTCCTGTTTCTGCTTGGCCTCTTCCGTGATATCGAGGATATATTCCAGAGCTCCCTTGATATTACCTTTGGCATCCTTGATCGGGGAGCCGGTATACTTGATCGGGACAATGACCCCCTCTTTGGGTCGGGCAATGGTCTGTTCATAGATTACCGAGTCGGTTTTCATGGCCCGATCACAGGCGCATTTTTCGGTTTGACAATGTGGCGTTTTGAAGAGGTCATAACATTTTTTGCCAAGAGCTTCATCCGGGGTTAAGCCGGCGACGGCGGCCCCGGCGGGATTCATAAAGGTGACGTTGTACTCGGTGTCAATTGACATGATCGGCGTCGGTATTGTATTTAAGTTTTCAATTTTTTCATCGGCATCCTGTTTCTGTTTGGCTTCTTCGGTGATGTCAAGGATATATTCCAGCGCTCCTTTGATATTGCCTTTGGCGTCCTTGATTGGGGCTCCGGTGTATTTGATCGGAACGATGACGCCATCTTTGGGTCGGGCAATCGTCTGTTCATAGATTACCGAGTCTGTTTTCATGGCCCGGCTACAGGCGCATTTTTCAGTTTGGCAATGTGGCGTCTTGAAGAGGTCATAACATTTTTTGCCGACAGCTTCGTCCGGCGTCAAACCAGCGACAGCGGCTCCAGCTGGATTCATGAAAGTGACGTTGTACTCGGTGTCAATCGACATGATCGGGGTTGGTATGACATTTAAGTTCTCAATTTTTTCTTCGGCTTCCTGGCTCTTTTTGGCTTCTTCGGTAATGTCGAGGATATACTCTAAGGCTCCCTTGATATTGCCTTTGGCATCTTTGATCGGAGCCCCGGTATACTTGATAGGGATAATGACGCCCTCTTTGGGTCGGGCAATCGTGTGTTCGTAGAGTTCTGAATAGGTTATAATGGCGCGGCTAGGGGCGCATTGTTCTGT
>JAUVDU010000348.1 GCA_030595135.1 Deltaproteobacteria bacterium
TCCGGCAAAATCATGAACATCAAAAAGCTTATCGAAAATGAATTCTCCCGCAATATCGGCCTGTTAACTGAAACAGATCAGGAAAAACTCCTCAATTCGCGGATGGCGGTTGCCGGCGCCGGCGGCGTCGGCGGCTTACATATCCTGACGTTGGCACGTCTCGGCGTGGGCCGCTTTACGATTGCTGATCCCGATACTTTCGAAGCCGTCAATGTCAGCCGCCAGTTCGGCGCTTCGGCTCCGACCTTTGATCGCAACAAGTCTGAAGTTCTAGCCGAGATGGTCAAAGATATCAATCCGGAAGCCGACATTAAAATTTTTACTGAAGGCGTCACCAACGAAAATATCGAGAGTTTTCTCACCGACGCCGACATCTTTGTCGATGGTATAGAATTTTTTGAAATCGATATGCGTCGCCACCTTTTCCAAAAAGCTTACGAAAAAAATATCTACGCCATCACCTCCGCCCCTTTAGGCTTCGGCAGTACCCTGCAGGTTTTTGCCCCGAACGGCATGACTTTTGACCAATATTTCGGCATCTCAGACAAACAGAGCTATGAAGAAAAAATCGCCTTTTTTGCCGCCGGCTTAGCCCCTAATCCCTACCACATTAAATACATGGATCTAAGCAAGGTCAGCTTCAGCCGTCGCAAAGGCCCGGCCGTAGCCCCGGCCTGCACCCTCGCCGCTTCTCTTCTGGGCACCGAAGTGGTTCGCATCATAACCCAAAAAGGCCCCATCCACCCGGTCCCCAGATACTTGCAATATGACATGTTAAAACGTAAATACAAATACCGCCGCCTCTGGTTCGGCGGCAAAAACCCCCTACACCGCCTGAAAGGCACCATAATCTTAAGCAAAATCAAAAAACAGATCGGGGAAGATGCATAATGAAAAAAATATTCCCGGCCGCCGCTGCCGCACTCCTGCTGTTTATGACAATCTCAACGGCCCCGGCCGACGCTCAGGAAACCCCACTCACAGCCCGCGAGATTGCCCAAAAAGTCTATGACAGGGAACTTGGCGACGACATCACCACGATTGGCTCAATGGCTTTAATCAGCCGAAACGGGCGCACCCGACTGCGAAAATTTACGAGTCACGGCAAGGATTACGGCCCGGTCATCAAACAGCTGGTCCGTTTTACAACACCGGCCGATATCGCCGGCACCGGTTTCCTCTCCCTCGAAAAAGACGACGGCACAACCGAACAGTTTCTCTACCTGCCAGCCTTAGGCCGCACTCGACGCATCGTCTCCTCCCAGAAAAACCGTAGCTTTGTCAATACTGACTTCACCTACGAAGACATGCAACGACGGCCGGTAGACGACTGGCACCACACCCTAAACGGCAGCGAAGCCATTAACAACACCGACTGTTTTATCATCACCAGCACCGCCAAAACGGTGACCGACACAGCTTACAGCCAAATTAAATCCTGGATTGCAAAAGACTTTTTCATGCCTTTGAAAGTCGAATTCTGGAACAGAAAAGGCAAACACTACAAAACCTACCAGGTTCAGACATTCAAAGATATCCAGAATATCATGACCGAAACCGAAGTCATGATGGAAAATCTTGAAAAAAATCACAAAACCATAATAAAAAGTATCTCCGTAACCTATAACCAGAACCTGGCCGATAAAATTTTCAGCAAACGGCACCTCGAAGAATGGTAACCTTACACCTGTGGACATAAAGCAATAAAGCAACAACGTCCCCCTCCCTATATGGACAAAAAATGAACTCTCCTTACACAACAATGACAAAATACCTTCTGGTAGCACTTCTGCCTCTATTTATCTGCGCCATTATTGCAGCTCCGGCCTTATCCGAGGAACCGACAGTTACTCAGGAGAGCCCGCCATTTTTAGAAAATATAACTTTTAAAGGCTGGTTCGAAGCTTTGGGAGCCGGAGATACGAAAGATGATAACCGCACCGAACATACCTACCTCTTTCACAACCGAATCCGCATCGAATCCGACTGGCGCCACACTTTCGATCCGGACAATAAACTCAAAGCGAAGATTTCGCTCGATTCTGATTACCTGCGCATGGGGGGCGGCACAAAAACCTACCGTGACTATGATTTCAACCTCCACGAAGGTTTCCTGCTTTACGCCCACAAAAACTTAAGCATGACCATTGGAAAACAGATTGTACGCTGGGGCAAAACCGACCAGCTATCACCTGTAGACAATCTCAACCCTCAAGATCTCCGCCTTTTCATCCTGCCGGAACTCGAAGAGAGAAAGATCCCGATATGGATGTTTAAACTGCAAGGCTTCGGTGAAAACTGGTCTTGGGAAGCACTCTACATTCCCTGGTTCGAAAATTCAGATATTGACTATTTCAACTCCGACTGGGCCATTTTTCGACATCTACGCGAAGACATCAAAACATCCAACCTCGCCCCTGAATTTAAAGCTTACGCCGACCACGTCCTCATAATCGACCGCAACAAACCAGCTAACACCCTCGGAAATGGTGAATTCGGCGGCCGCCTCTCCTTTACCGCTAGCCGCATAGATTTCAGTTTGAGCTATCTTTACGGCTGGGAAAACCAACCGACCATAAGAAGCTTTCCCATCAAAAACCTTAAGGTCGATGGCTCCTTCTCACAAGATAATCTCGAAGATCTCCCCAACCAACCCGACCTCATCTTCACCGATGAAAGAATCGCCATCACGTATAAAAGACAGCAGGTGATTGGCCTGGAGTTTGAAACTACACTAGGAGCCTTCGGCCTGCGCGGCGAAGCCGCCCATTTTGACCATATGTCGTTTCTCTCCAGCAACCTCACCTCCGTCCGCAAACCGGTCTTTCATACCGTCATCGGCCTCGATTACACCTCCGCTAACGACTGGTATTTCAACACCCAGCTCTCCTATCTGAAAATATTAAGCTACACGAACCAAATACTCTATTTCGAAGACG
>JAUVDU010000387.1 GCA_030595135.1 Deltaproteobacteria bacterium
AGATTGAGCAGGGCTTCGGAGAGGTTGATGGCTTTAGTGTGGTTGATCAGTCGGCGGGCTTGGTTGAGAATTGTGATACTGTCGTAAGCATAGGCATCATAGATGGAGGCCGGTTCCTGGTAGGTTTTCAGGTAGCGTTTCCGGTAGTCGACGGCGGTTTGCGGTGGTTTGGGCAGGGCCAGGCCGATATCTAAAAAAATTGCTCCTTCGAGGTCGGCTCCGGCCTCTTTTTCGAGGCGTTGGTCGTTGCCGCCGCGGGTTCCGTAGAGTTGACATTCGCCTAAGTTGTGAAACGTGAGTTGGGGGGCGAGAAGTCGCAGGCGGGAGTAGAAGTCGGCGATGACCAGGGTGGAGAACGGGTAGCTTGGTATGGTTGCCTGGGGTTCGGTTGCGGGGACGGTATGGTCTTGCAGGTTTTTGATGGCTGAGCTGAAGTCGGTTTCGTGGGGGTTGTAGGTGCTGCTCTTGACGATGGTGATTTTTTTGTTCCGGCATGAATTTGTGAACGTGCTTTTGAAATCATTGCCGAAGTCGTTGTCGGGGTGGATGAGGCCAATCTTTTTTTCATTGTTTTGCTGGAGGAATCGGGCCATTTCCCGGGCTTGATTGGCGGCGCTAAGAAAATGCTGAAAAACATTTTCATTCAGTCTGGTCAGTCGCGGTTGCGGAGCCATTAGGATAATCGGGAGTCGGCAGGCAATCGCCTCTTTTGCCGCCGGTTGCGCAAGTTTGCTTTGGATCGGCCCCAAAATAACGGTTGCATGATTATCTTTAAGCTGCTTAATGGCGGTGGCGGGCGGGATTTTGGCTGAATCGAGTAGTACGAGTTGCCATTTGTGGTGGTTGGGGGTCGGGGCAGCGGTCAGGGCGAGTTTCAGGCCGCGATGAAAACGTTGGCCGATGGCTGCATACTCTCCGGTCATCGGCAGGAGTGCGCCAATTGTCCAAATTTTATCGATGGCCGGTAGAGGGTCGCTGGTTGTCGGCGGTTTTGGGGGTGCGGTTAGGTTTTGTTGTAGGGTTTCGTGTCGTTGTGGGCGTACCAGTTCGCAACCGGAACTTATCGCTTTTGCCGAAGTGGGTGTTGTGGTAAGCAGGAGAAAGGCAAAGGCGATGGTGATGAGGATCTTGGTTGGGTTTGGCATTTTAGTTACTGGATTTCGGCTTTCGCCGGAATGACACCTTAAAGGGGTTGTGGATATTTTTGTTTTGGAGAAGTCGATTTAGACTGTAGTGATTTTTTAGCTCCGCTGTCAACCGCTAAATTCCGGACGGGCAATCTTTTGGGGAGAAGTTTGATTTTATGAATATTGTGATTCTTGAGGATGCGGATTTTATCGGTGAACGGCGTGTGGTTCTGGACGGGCGGCGATTTGCTCATATTGTCAACGTGCTTAAGTCAAAGCTTGGGGATTGTTTGCGGGTTGGTCGCTTGAATGGTGATCTGGGGTCTGGCGTAATCGTCGAGCTTTCCGGTTCCCGAGTCGAGCTTGAAATTGAGCTTGATCACGCGCCACCGCCGCCGTTACCGGTTCGTTTGTTGCTGGCTCTGCCGCGCCCTAAGGTTTTAAGGAGGGTGCTGGCGGCGGCCGTGACTATGGGGATTAAGGAGATTTTTCTCTTTAATTCCTGGCGGGTCGAGAAGAGTTACTGGCAGACTCCCTGGCTGGCGCCCGAGAGCTTGCGGGAGATCAGTCTTTTGGCGCTTGAACAGGCCGGTGATACGTGTTTGCCGGAGATCTTTCTTAAGCCTCGGTTTCGCCCTTTTGCCGAGGATGAGGTACCGATTTTGGCCCGGGATCGTGATGCCTGGTTGTTGCATCCGCAAACAGATTCAGGGTTGTCGAAATTTGGGGGTCGAGCCCCGGCTTTGGTGGCGGTAGGCCCCGAAGGTGGTTTTATCCCTTTTGAGGTCGAGATGCTGGCCACTGCCGGGCTTGAGATTGTTTCTCTCGGCCCCCGGATTTTGCGGGTGGAGCAGGCGGTGCCGGCAGTGCTTGGTCATTTTTTAATCTAACTATCCCGAGACTTCTTTACCGTAAAAAAGGTGCAAGGCTGACGCAGATGTTAGCTTTGCACCTTTTCTTTTTGTAACTATTCAGCGAAAGTAGAGAGGTGTCCCCTGAATTTGCGGGTTAGCTGAATAGTTACTTCTTTTTTTTGGGTAGTTGGGCCGATTGCTTGTGGAGTTTTTTTAAGTTAGAAAAATCTTTTTTTCTCCTTGACAAAGGTGTCAGGGCAAAGTAACAAGGTGGGTGAAAGTGGTAAATTGTGGGTTAAATTATCCTCCCGACGGGGAGTGGTGGAGAAAATGGCGTTTCGCGGTCGTTACGAATATTCCCTTGATAGCAAAGGGAGGCTTAATATTCCAGCTAAATTTCGGGATATTCTGGTTCATGAGTATAACTCTGAACTGGTGATTACGACTGCCTTGGAAGGCAATCTCGATTGTTACCCACTGGCTAAATGGCTCGAGGTAGAAGAGAAACTCAATGCCCTGCCTTCAAGTCGGCCTGAAGTGAAACGTTTTAAGCGTGTCTATATCTCTGGTGCGGTTGAATGTTCTCTCGACAAACAGGGCCGCGTTTTATTGCCTCCAACTTTGCGGAGTTGGGCCGGGCTTGATCAGAAGGGTAATAATGTTGTTATTGCCGGCCAGATAGATAAATTA
>JAUVDU010000151.1 GCA_030595135.1 Deltaproteobacteria bacterium
GGTCTTATCAAGAAGCAGGGCAATCCGACTTGGCAAACTTTTCAAAAACCAGATATGAGCCACTGGCGAGGCGAGCTCAATATGACCCATGCGCACCCGCCGAACTTTTGACTGGATAACTTCGACGCCACATTTCTCACAGACTATACCTCTGTGTTTCATGCGTTTATATTTACCGCAGTTACACTCAAAATCTTTTACCGGACCAAATATTTTGGCACAGAAGAGACCATCCCGTTCCGGTTTAAATGTACGGTAGTTGACGGTTTCCGGTTTTTTCACCTCACCGAATGACCAACTGCGAATTTTCTCCGGCGACGCCAGTTTAATGCGCAGGGAATTGAACTTCAAGGCATCTTTGGGTTTCTGAAAAAAACTTAAGACATCTCTCATGATTTATCCTCCTCCAACTCGACATCCAGACAGAGACTCTGGAGTTCTTTAATCAAGACATTGAAGGATTCAGGCAAGCCCGACTCCAAGGTCTGCTTACCTTTAACGATTGATTCATACATCCTCGTCCGCCCCGCAACATCATCTGATTTAACCGTCAAGAACTCCTGCAGGGAGTAAGCGGCACCGTAGGCTTCTAGGGCCCAGACCTCCATCTCTCCGAGGCGCTGCCCACCAAACTGGGCTTTACCACCCAAAGGTTGCTGAGTCACCAAAGAGTAGGGCCCGATCGAACGAGCATGCATTTTGTCATCTACCAGGTGATGAAGTTTGAGAATATACATGTAACCCACGGTTACGGGACGCTCAAAAGGCTCCCCGGTACGTCCGTCATGTAATATAACCTGACCACTGCGCGGCAGACCGGCACTTTCCAGACAATCCTTGATCCGCTCCTCGCCAACACCATCAAATACCGGAGATGCCATCGGCACATAAGCCGACAATTTGACCGCCTGTTCACGAACTTCATCATCAGTTGCTGCCGCCAGCCAATCAAGAGAGCGTTGATCATGAGTAAAAACTTGATCAAGTTTTTCTCGCAAAGCATCGCTACCATACTCTTTTTCAATCATCTCTTCAATCTGGCGCCCCAAACTCTGGGCGGCCCAGCCAAGATGAGTTTCGAGCACCTGGCCAACGTTCATGCGCGAAGGCACACCCAGAGGGTTAAGAACGATGTCCACGGTTGAGCCATCAGCCAAATAAGGCATATCCTCTTCCGGGACAATCCGCGAGAGCACCCCTTTGTTACCATGGCGGCCCGACATTTTATCACCGACCGACAATTTGCGCTTGATCGCAATATAGATTTTCACCATCTGATTGACGCCGGGCTGCAGTTCATCGCCCCGCCGCAGGGTTTCGATTTTCTCAACGACTGAAGCATCAACCCGCTCGATCTCACAATCCATATAAGTAACCAGTCGGCCAATCTGCTCCTCAACCTCTGAAGCCTCACGCAAGACCAGATTACTACACATCGTCAACGTAATTTTTGCTACATCTTCATCTTCAAGTTTGCTCCCGGCTTTCAGAACAACGGTTCCTTTACCGCCCTTGAGATCGGTTTCCAGGATCTGCCCGTTCAGCAATTTATGAACCTTAGTCGTCACGCTGCGGCGAATAAAATAGAGCTCCTCGTCCGCCTCACGCTTAACCACCTTGATATCACGTTCCCGCTCATCAGAGCCCCCATCACCACCATAACCCTTACGAGAGAAGATTTTAGTGTTGATGACCACACCCTTTACACCCGGCGACACCCTGAGCGAGGTATCTCTGACTTCACCTGCCTTCTCACCGAAAATAGCCCGTAAAAGTTTCTCTTCGGGAGAAAGCTGAGTCTCTCCCTTCGGCGTAATTTTACCAACCAGAATATCTCCGGGACTAACCTGAGCCCCGATATGAACAATACCATCCTGATCAAGGTGGGCAAGGCCTTCGTCACCAACGTTGGGGATATCCCGGGTAATCTCTTCCGGTCCTAATTTGGTATCCCGGGCCACCACATCACAAACTTCGATATGGATAGAGGTAAATTTGTCATCTTTAATCAGTCGTTCATTGATCAAAATTGAATCTTCAAAGTTATAACCACCCCACGGCATAAAGGCGACCTTGACATTCTGGCCCAGAGCCAGCTCGCCAATATCCATCGAAGGCCCATCCGCAAGAATCTCTCCGGCTTGAACAAAAGTACCACTTTTGATCAAAGGGATATGGTTAAAACAGGTATTCTGATTTGAACGCATGAATTTCGCTAAAGGATAGCTGTCGATGCCAAATTCATCCTCATCATTTTCCGCTTCATGCCGAATAATAACCTTTCCTGAATCGACATACTCGACAAAGCCGCTTCTTTTAGCCACCACGGCAATACCGGAATCAAGCGCCACACGCCCTTCCATACCGGTTCCGACCATCGGCGCTTCAGTCCGCAGCAAAGGCACGGCCTGACGCTGCATATTTGAACCCATCAAGGCCCGGTTAGCATCATCATGTTCAAGGAATGGAATCAAAGAGGCCGCGACACTAACCAACTGTCGCGGAGAAACATCCATCAGATCAATATTATCGCGCTGCTCAAAACTGTATTCACCAGCTTTACGACAGGTCACCAGTTCATTCGCAAACCCTCCGTCAGAATTAAGCGGGGCACTAGCTTGGGCGATAATTTTATCATCCTCATCCATGGCGTAGAAATAGCGCACCTCATCAGTGACCACGCCATCTTTTACAACCCGATAAGGAGTTTCAATAAAACCGAACTCATTAACCCGGGCATAGCATGCCAGGGAGGCAATCAATCCGATATTGGGACCTTCCGGGGTTTCAATCGGACAAAGGCGGCCATAGTGGGTCAGATGGACATCGCGAACCTCAAAACCGGCTCGTTCACGAGTCAAGCCCCCCGGTCCCAAAGCACTTAAACGACGCTTATGGGTAATCTCGGAGAGCGGATTGGTCTGATCCATGAACTGAGAAAGCTGGCTACTGCCGAAAAACTCCTTAATCGCCGCACTAACCGGTTTGGAGTTGATCAGATCATGGGGCATCGCCGTATCGATCTCCTGCAGGCTCATACGCTCACGAATTGATTTCTCCATCCGCACCAGACCGATACGATACTGATTTTCAATGAGCTCGCCAACCGTCCGAACCCGGCGATTTCCAAGGTGATCGATATCATCGACCACCCCTTTATCAGTTCTTAAAGAGATCAGATATTTGACAATGGCCAGGATGTCTTCAGCCGTCAAGGTCTTGCAATCGAGTGGCTGATCAGTTCCGAGCTTGTGATTTATTTTAAGCCGGCCCACCCGAGAGAGATCGTAACGCTCGGGATTAAAGAAAAGATTCTGAAAAAGGGCATCAGCAATCTCAATCGTTGGCGGTTCGCCAGGGCGCAGACGTCGATAGATTTCGAGCTTGGCTTTTTCAACCTCAAGCTCCTTCTCACTCTTTTCGCCGAGAACGACAGACTCCCGCTCTTCTTCACTCAAGATGATTTTATCGACCAACAAGGTGTCTCGCAGGTATGAGCCGACATTGATATTATCGATATAGAGAATTTCTAATTTTTCGACGCCACTCGCCTGCAGATCTTCAAGTTTTTCGGGTGTAATCTCTTCATTACACTCAAGCAGAACTTCACCGGTTTGCGGATCAACAACATCATGCGAGACATAGGAGTTGACCAACTCGTCATCCATCATCGGCAGAATTTTAAGTTCGGCTACTTTCATACGACGCAAGGCCGTCTTGCTGATTTTACGACCCTTAAGCAACAGCACTTCACCACTTTCAGGATCTACTATATCTTCCCGAGCCTTAAAACTGGCGACTAAGTCCGTATTTTCATAGTCTATCTCACGAGTGTAGGTACCATCCGGCAAACAATTAACCACAACACTATCGTAAAAGAGATTTAGTAGCTCCTCAGTCGAATAACCCAAAGCACGCAAAAGGACGGTAGCCGGCAATTTGCGACGCCGGTCAATACGAACATGAATAAGATCTTTATTATCAAATTCAAAATCAATCCATGAACCGCGATAAGGTATCACCCGAGCACTGTATAACGACATCCCGCTAACCGATGAACTTTTTGCCTTTTCCTGAGCAAAAAAGACACCCGGTGAGCGATGGAGCTGGCTGACGATAACCCTCTCGGTACCATTGATAATAAAGGTTCCCCTTTCACTCATCAATGGAATTTCGCCGAAATAGACTTCCTGCTCCTTGATATCTCGAATTGAACGTTGCTCGCTGCCCTCTTCGATATCCCAAATAATCAGGCGAATGCGAACCCGAATCGGTACCGCATAGGTCAGACCTTTGAGCATACATTCACGATCGTCATAACGAGGCGTACCGAAGTTATAACTGACATATTCAATTGAAGAGGTGCCATAGAAGTCTTTAATCGGAAAAACACTCTTAAAAACACCCTGCAAGCCAATATCTTCTCGCTCCTCATGAGGAATATCATCCTGAAGGAAACGCTTAAAAGAGTCGAGCTGCAGATCCAGCAGAAAAGGGACTTCCGCGACTTCTTTAATGGTCGCAAAATTACAGCGCAGACGAGGCAGGTTACGGCTATTGCGGACTACCATAGAACATTAACCTCTTTTTTCAAAATTAGTTAGTATATGATGAAAAAGTTGTAAGGGGATGGGAAGGGTTGACAGCCTCCTAAGTAACCGGCTGTTGTCTCTGGCACAAAAAACAACGTAAGGGATAGGGTCTTTCAACCCTATCCCTTACGTTTCAAAGCAGTTAAAAACGCTTAACATTAATCATTTTGAAATTATTTAACCTCGGCAGTAGCTCCGGCTTCTTCAAGTTTTTTGACCAGCTCTTCAGCTTCATCTTTACTGACGCCCTCTTTAATTGCTTTTGGAGCGCCTTCAACCTCAGCTTTGGCCTCTTTCAAACCAAGTCCGGTGATTTCACGAACTGTTTTGATAACCTGAATCTTCTTTTCGCCGAAAGAGACGAGAACAACATCGAACTCGGTCTGCTCAGCGGCAACAGCTTCCCCACCGGCTGCCGGCATGGCCATAGCGGCCATCGGAGCGGCTGCGGATACGCCGAATTTTTCTTCGAGTTCTTTAACAAGCTCGGAAAGCTCAAGAACCGACATATTTTCAATAAATTGGATGACATCTTCTTTGGTAATCGACATGATTTAAAACTCCCTAATAAATCTGACTCTTAAAGTCTTCTTCAATAATTAGTATGTTTTCCCAACCAAACATAACGCCAGTTAGGCTTCTTGATTTTGCTCTTTCTGCTCTTTTATCGCGTTTAATACC
>JAUVDU010000244.1 GCA_030595135.1 Deltaproteobacteria bacterium
CAGTGCCTGGAAATATCGAGCCAGATCCTATCGCTACCTTCTTCTGGATGCCGGACATGCTCTTGAAAATCTGATTATGGCTTTGCAGGCTATGGGTGCCGGTTTTGAAGTGTTGCTTGATTTTGATGATACGCTTATTAATCAAGGGCTTGGTTTTGATGGACAGCGTGAGGTTGGGCTGGTCGCTGTGCATTTAGATCCGGCTACGGAGTCCTCAGAGGCCAAACTATGGTTGGAGACGAGCGATCCGGAACCTGGACTGGTTTCCGGCAGCCGGGTTTCAAGTCGTGAGATTGATTATCCTCTGCTTCGGGAAATCCATTTGGCAAGTTCGGTTCCGTTGCGGAAACCGCCGGTTCAAAAACAGATCAATCCGGAATTTTATCAAGCTATTTCAGATTGGCGGGCAATTCCAAAAGATATCGTTCCGATAATGTCCACGCTTGATTATGTTGAATGCCTGCGTCGGCGGCGTTCGCAACGTAATTTCATAAAAAGTGAGACGCTGGTTGAGCTTGATAATCTCTATTCTTTGCTGACCTTGTTGGGGCAAAGTCTCGAAACAATCATTTTGCCGGTGCCGGAGATCACTTTTCTCGCGTCCGGGGTTTTCGGGTTTACGGATGGGCTTTATCTCTTTGATCCGTTTACCCGCCGTTTTGCTCTTTTAGACAATCAGGATCGGCGTCGGTCGGTTGCCGCAACTGCGCTTGATCAGCGTTGGCTGGAGCGGGCGGCTCTGCAATTTATTTTCTTTGCCGATCTTGAATCTGCTCAGGAACTCTATGGCCCGCGCAGTTATCGCTATCTGCAAATTAGCGCCGGGCGCTGGGGCCAGCGTCTCTATCTCGGGGCTACGGCCTTAGGCTTGGGCTGTTGTGCGGTCGGGGCCTTTTATGATCGCGAACTGGCCGAAGCTTGTTGCCTGACGGAGAATTTCGACCCTCTCTATCTGGTTGCTGTCGGCCCGGTAGCCGGAAGTAGAGAAAAAAAGTAAAAAAAGATTGCAAATAGATATCCGATGTTGTATGACTACACTAAATCGGTATTGTTTGAATGTTTTGTCAATGTTTTTTGTAACTTCCCGGTCAAGGAGATTCTTCTAAGTTGGGAAGAGTGGAGAGAGGTGATCTTATGGTTGAATGTAGCAAGACCGTGATCGATGCAATCGAACTGGGTATGGCCGAGGAGAAAAAGGCCAGTGATTTTTATGCCGCTGCCGCTGCCAAATTGGAAAGTGGGCCGGGTAAAGCACTTTTTATGCAGCTTTCGGAGTTTGAAACTGGTCACTATGAAGCTTTAAAATCCTTGAAAGCCTCGCTTGAAGGGGAGAGTTGTTATATCACCTATGAGAGTGCTCTGCTGGAACCGGTTAAAGTTGAGAGTGGTCAAGTAAGACTTGATGGTGACATTCAGAAAACGATTCTTGATATTTTGACCATTGGTATTCGTAACGAGAAAAATGCGGGTCAAGCCTATCGTGATCTGGCAGCCCAAATTGAAGATCCTAACGGGATTGCCATGTTTGAAAAAATGGCTAAGGAAGAAGCTCAGCATGCCCGTATTTTAGAAGATCAGTTTTACGAGGTGAAAAACCGAGGAGAGTTAGTATGGGGCGATTGATCTTTTTGGCCGGACTTTTGGCGGTACTGTTTTCGGGTTTTGTGACACCGGCTTTCGCGGCACCGCTGGATACTGAACGGCTTGAGCGGAGATGTACCGACTGTCATGATCTTGATGTGATAACTGAAAAAGAGGCGTATATGGCCGATTGGCGCAAGATTGTTGACCGTATGGTAGCCTATGACGGCAGTGAAATTAGCGCGATTGATAAGTTGATGATTTTGAAATATATAAATGAAAATCTGGCTCTGGATGGGCCCGGGGTTAGAGCCCGGAGACTAGAAAAAAACAAGAGCGAACAGTAGCTATTCAGCGTAAGTAGAAAAGCATCTTATATTAATGACTTTCAGCGAATTCTGGGGACATAACCCGATTCTCCGCAGGAAATCGGGATTGTGTCCCCTGAATTTGCGGGTTAGCTGAATAGTTACGTGAACAGTAGCTATTCCGTGATTTTTATACGAGTATAACAATAGTAACTCAATATCGGAGGAAAAAAATGGACAAATATGTATGTGATATCTGTGCTTATGTTTATGACCCTGAAGTTGGTGATCCTGATGCCGACATCGCTGCCGGAACCTCTTTTGACGCTTTGCCGGAAGATTGGGTCTGTCCGATGTGTGGTGCCGATAAAGACAGTTTCAGCAAAATCGATTAGTGCCTTACAGGTTATTTTCTTGTTTTTTAACAAGAAAATGTTCTGCTAAGAGCACTTATTTGCGGGCCTTTCAGTAAATTTGGGGTTGTGGGAGTAATTCCCGCATTAGGAGTGACAAATGGCAAATGTTGTGATTGTTTATGATTCCCTGCGGGGTAACACTAAGCGGGTTGTTGATGTGATGAGTGAGTTGCTGACCGCCGCTGGTCATGCAGTTAAGGCGGTAAAGCCGAAAGAGGCTGAGGTTGCGGATCTGGAAGCGGCTGATTTTCTGCTGCTGGGCGGCCCGACTTATCATAAAGATTTGATTAATACCATGAAACAGGTACTTTTTAAGTTCGAGAAAGCCGATCTTAAAGGAAAACCGGGGGCGGCTTTTGCCTCTTTTGGTTGGAGCGGCGAATCTTTAGGAATTCTTGAAGATACGATGAAGAATCTTTATGAGATGAATCTTGTGGTTGACGGAATCAAGGTCAAACAGACTCCGGTAGCGGCCAAGATTAAAAAAGAGGTTGAACCTTTTGTCCAGAAAATTCTGGAAAGCCTGTAGCGGATGATTTTTGACCATCAGCTCAAAACCGGCCGTCGGCAGGAGTTAGTTGATATCACGGAGTTGATTGAGGCTGATCTTGCGGCGGCATCGTTTGGGGAAGGTCTGTGCGTTGTTTTTGTTACGCATACGACGGCTGCTTTGACTATTAACGAGAATGCCGACCCGGATGTGCCCCGGGATATGCTCGTAAAATTAGCTCAACTGGTACCGGAAAATGATAACTACCGGCACCTGGAGGGTAATTCCGATGCTCATATCTTAAGTACTCTGATTGGTTGTTCTTTGACCATTCCCGTGCAGCAGGGCAAATTGGTTTTGGGAACCTGGCAGGGGATTTTTTTTGTTGAGCTCGATGGGCCTCGGCAGCGTCGTTTCAAAGTGAAGCTGTTGGCTGGTTAATGGCGTCGTAAAAAGTTCCGATATCCTGCGTTGTTGTGGTTCTCCAGACACTCGACATACTATATGTATGGTCTCGCGCCTGGAGAACCACAACATCTTGTCTATCGAAATTTTTACTTAGCCATCCCATGACTTTTTATGAGTTCATCATGGTTGTAAATCATTTTGCAACCAGACCTGTACAATTTATGGTCGAACTGGTATGTATCTTCACATACCGGTTCGACCTTTTTTTTCGTCAATAGTTTGACGTCATATTAACATGTGAATGACGGAAGGTTTTGAAAAATATGGATCAGGAAAAGAAAAATAGCGTAAATAATGGTACAAATCCCCGTTTGATGTTGATTGGTTCCAGGGGGCAACTTGGTTCCGATTGCCGGGAAATTTTTTCCCCCTCGTTTGAGGTTAAGAGTTTCAGTTCCGCTGATCTTGATCTTACTTTTCCCGATGAGGTTTACGCGGCAGTTTTAGCTTGTCGGCCTGACGTGATTATAAATTGTGCCGCTCATACCCGAGTTGATGATTGTGAAACTGAGAGTGAAAAGGCCTCTCTTATAAATGCCGAATCACCGGCTCGCTTGGCCGCCGCCGCCAAGTGCTGCGGG
>JAUVDU010000339.1 GCA_030595135.1 Deltaproteobacteria bacterium
CCTTGATCCCCGAACCCTGCCGGGCACTCCAGAAATATTCGGGATGATAGCTGTTGACCATGAAAATACGGTATTCACGAGCCCCGGAGGCCGCCGGAGACAACTCGGACGCAGCCAGAACAGCGCCTGAACCAACCAGTAAAAAATAGAGAAAAATAATTACAAAACGTAACATAGTCATCTTCCAGTGGTATTCAATCAGTGACCTACTCGCAAAAATTTGTCATAAAAAACGTAACTATTCAGCGTATTTAACCATGACGTTACAGCAAATGGAGACGAACGTTGCTTCGCTTCGAGGGAGTCAAAGCTGGGAGGCTTGCGCCTCTTATACCAGCAATGACCCCGTCTTTCGGAGATTTGGAAAAAGGCGACGGCTTTTTGCCCGCCCTGTATCGGGCTGGGGTCATTGCTGATACAAAGGGCACAGCCCTCCAGCTTTGACCCCGTTAGTGAGGGCGAAGCGATCTTCACTCTAACTTCAGTAACTTAATCGGATTGCAGGCGAAGCCCACATTAGTTTCATCTGCAGAAACAATACATACACAATTTCACCTATTAATTTCAAGAAGTATTTCAAGATATTGCCACACCTGATAAAAAATCCTGAAAAAGCTTTTAATATTGCTTGACTTCCCGACTAACTTCGGTTAGCCGACGGGCATGACTATTACCGCTTCCTTCATTCTCTATCTGGCAACCTTTATCATGGGTGGCTGCGGCCTCGCCTATGAATATACGTTGAGCCGAGTCGCCGCTGATCTGCTGGGAAATTCCGCCCGCCAATGGGCCTTGGTGATCGGGGCCATGATGTTCTGTATGGGCATCGGTGCCGACCTGCAGAAACGCCTGAAAGACAAGGGTTTGCTCGACAAGTTCATCGGGGCCGAAATTTTACTGGGCCTGCTCGGAGGCTGCGGACCGTTAGCCTTGCTTTTCACCTACGGCATGGCCCCGAGCTACTATATTATAGTACAATATGCTTTCATCTGCAGTATCGGTCTCCTTCTCGGCTTTGAACTGCCCCTGATCGCCCGCCTTAACTCGGTCTACATCAGCAGGCTCGAAGTTAATCTCGGCAAGGTTCTGAAAATGGACTATGTCGGCGCCTTGGCGGGCGCCTTAATTTGGGTTTTCCTGCTGCCTCGTTTTTTCACGCTGATTGAAACTGCCTTTATTCTGGGTCTTTTAAATCTGACTGCCGCCACTACCCTGTTGCTCTATTTTCGTCCTCAAGTTACTTTTAGCGGCCGTCTCTGGACGGCCCTCCTCGCCACAATCATGATTTTGACAAGCGGTCTTTTCCAAGCCCGCAACTGGACCTCAAGTGCCGAACAATACCTCTATCGCGACCGGGTTATCTTAAGTCAAACCACCCGTTTCCAACATATTGTCCTGACCCGGTCAAAAGCCGGCGAGATCTCCTGCTATATCAACGGCAGCCTGCAATTTAACAGCGCCGATGAACACATCTATCACGAAAACCTGGTTCATCCCGCTTTTGCTCTCGCCGCGCATCAGAGCCGGGTTCTCATCCTCGGCGGCGGAGATGGCCTGGCCGCCAGGGAGGTACTTAAATATCCCACAGTAAAAGAACTTGTACTCTGCGACCTCGATCCGGAAATGACCGGCCTGGCCCGCTACCATCCCGATTTTATTAAACTTAACCATAACAGTCTCAATGATGCCCGGGTCAGCATCATGAAAAATAACGCTCTGGTTCCACAAGAACAAGATGAGATAATCCGTGTTCAGAATCAACACCGACGCTATGGCGGTCGCCCCGAAGA
The DNA here is from genome assembly GCA_030595135.1 of Deltaproteobacteria bacterium. GTDB lineage: Bacteria > Desulfobacterota > Anaeroferrophillalia > Anaeroferrophillales > Tharpellaceae > Tharpella. The sequence continues at coordinate 1,791 of JAUVDU010000339.1, forward strand.
GGTTGCCCGCGTCACCCTGGTTCACCTTGACGCAGCTTCACTCCTGGAGAAGTTGGCCGGTAAATTTGACATCATTATCGTCGATTTCCCTGACCCCAACAACGAAGAGCTGGCCAAACTCTACTCCCGCATTTTCTATCGCCGCCTGGCTGACCGCCTAGCTATCGACGGAATTTTCGTTCAACAAGCAACCTCTCCCTACCATGCTAAAGAGGCCTTCCTCTGTATCGGCCGGACGATGACGGCAGCCGAACTTACAGTTATCCCATATCACGACAACATTCCCTCTTTTGGCGAATGGGGCTGGTGGATTGGGGGTCACCGGGAGAGATGGTCGGAAAATGGCCTCAAAAAAAGACTTGAACAAACAACGACCCTGGCCGTTCCAACCAACTATCTGACCCCGGAACTTATCCACGCCTCACTCAATTTTGGTAAAAATCAGCTCAAGACCAATGCGAATGAAATAAATACCCTTGTTAATCATAAAATTTTCACGTATTATCTAAAAGGATGGCAAACCGGCTACTAGGAGACCGTCTGAGAATGCCCTTTTCCCCCAGCTCTTCGTTATTTTTTGAAAATAATGCTCGGAATACTAATTGTATGCCAGTGCTTATTTTCAAAAAATGCCTCGATCTGAGAAAAAATTGCTCTTCTCAGACGGCCTCCTAGACCCACATTTTAAGTTGGAGTTCTGATTATGAATGAAAAGATTTTTAAGGTTCTGGCGGGAGTTTTTTTTATCATTATCCTTCTCTCCTTCTTTTGGCCTTCGGGAAAAAGTGAGAAGAGTTATAATGTCAACGTTCAAACCATGATCTACGGCGGGGACGGTCTTGACTTGGCGACGATCGGTTCACTACTGAAAAAAGCTGAGAATGCGTCCGAGTTGGAACGTCTGCTCAACGACCCAAAGACCGGAATTAATAACCTCGACCTCAATGAAGACGGCAAGGTCGACTATATCACGGTCACCGAATACGGCACTGAGCAAACCAAAGGTTTCTCGCTAACGGTCGAACCGGCAGCCGGAGAAACCCAGGAAATAGCAACCATCGAGATCGAAAAAAGCGGCAACAACCAGGCATCCGTCGAAGTCAAAGGTAACGAACAGATCTACGGCCAGAACCACTACCATCGCAGCAGTTTCGGCATGACCGATATGCTTTTTATGTACTGGCTCTTCCGCCCCCATCCCTTCTACATGTCACCCTATGGCCACGGCCACTATCCAGGAAGTTACCGATCCTACAATACGGTTTCCCAAAATAAC
>JAUVDU010000292.1 GCA_030595135.1 Deltaproteobacteria bacterium
CCCGCAAATGCGACATCTACTCGCTGGCGATGCCGACACCGGAACGCCGCACCTACATGAATTTCACCAAGCCCTACCTGAGTATCCCGCTGGTCATGGCCGCAAAAACCGAAACCCCATTCATTGATTCCATCTCGACAATAACCGATAAAAAGATCGGCATTGTCAAAGGCTACGCCTTTAACGAGATTTTACGCCAACGTTTTCCGGAAATGCAGATTGTCGATGTGGCCTCGATTTCTGCGGGCCTCAAACAGGTCGTAGAAAATGAACTGTTTGGCTTTATCGGCACTTTGGCGACCGTCGGTTACACGATCCAAAAAGATTTTGTCGGCGAACTTAAAGTAACGGGCAAATTTGATGAACGCTGGGAGCTCGGCATTGCCGCCCGCAACGATGAACCCTTGCTAGTCGACATCTTTGATAAAGCGATCGCCACTATTGATTCAACCACCCAGCAGAAAATTCTCAACAACTGGATTGCGGTACGCTATGACCGGAAACCGAACTACGGTCCGCTCATTCAAATTTTAATATTAGTTTTCGTCGGTATCGCCATCCTCCTCTACCGCAACCATACCTTGGGCAGATACAATAAAAAACTTGAACGCCAGAACCTGGAAATCACCCGGCAGGCGGAAAAATTAAAAGAGACCGAAAGGCAGCTCCTCCTCGCCACGAAGATGGAGGCGGTTGGTCTGATGGCGGGCGGGGTTGCCCATGATCTGAACAACATTCTCTCCGGCATCATCAGCTACCCGGAAATTATTTTAATGAAACTACCGCCTGAAAGTGACTTACGCAAACCGGTAAAAGCGATTCTCGATTCCGGTAAACGGGCGGCTGAAGTGGTAGCCGATATGCTGACTGTAACCCGAGGAATCGCCGCCGTCAGGGAGATCGTAGGCGTCAAAAGCTTCATCGAAACTTTACTTGAATCGCCGGAATTTGAAGATCTGAAAAAACGCTCTGACCAGGTTACAGTCACAACCGTTTTGGATCCTGAACTGCTCGCCATAAACTGTTCACCGACGCATCTTCGTAAAAGTCTGCTCAATCTCCTGATTAACGCTTTTGAGGCAATTAAAAACCGGGGCACCATCACGATTACAACCTACAACCTCTATATCGAAAAACCCTTAAGCGAAAATAATTTTCTTAACCCGGGCGAGTACATCTCGATTATTATCAAGGATACCGGTTCCGGTATTTCAGCAACCGATAAAGAGCATATTTTTGAACCGTTCTATAGTAAAAAAATCATGGGCCGCAGCGGCACCGGCTTAGGCTTGACTGTGGTTTGGAATACCATTCGCGACCATAATGGAGATATCCGGGTCGAAAGCGATAAAAATGGCACAACCTTTACCATCTACCTGCCGGCGACGAGAAAGAAAATCAAAGATGAAAGCCGGGAACAAGAACCAGAGCACGCCGCAACCACCCTCAAAAAGCTTCAGGGCAAACAGGAAAAGATTCTGATCGTCGATGATGAAGAGATGCAACGAGAAATTGCCGAAGAACTTTTAAATTCACTTGGCTATCAAACCCAAACCGCCGCTTCGGGGGAGGCAGGCATTGATCTTTTGGCAAAAAACCAAATAGATCTGGTACTCCTCGACATGATCATGGATCCCGGCATCAATGGCCGTCGAACCTATGCCCGCATGACCGAGATCAAACCGGGCTTAAAAGCGGTTATTGCCAGTGGTTTTTCGGAAAATAAGGAGGTGGAAAAAGCCCTGACCTTCGGCCCCTCAACCTTTATCAAAAAACCCTATACAATCAATCAGCTCGGTAAAGCCGTACAAGAACTGCTGTAACTATTCAGCGAACTATTTTTTGCCATTAGGGGACTGATTTTATTTTTTCTATGCACTCGTAAAAAGTCACAGGATGGCTAAGTAAAAATTTCGATAGACAAGGCGTTGTGGTTTTCCAGGCGCGAGACCATACATGTAGTATGTCGAGTGTCTGGAAAACCACAGCAACGCAGGATATCGGAACTTTTTACGACGCCATCAAATATATTCCTGCAACCAAGACATAAAAACCGGCAACGGCATGGCCCCGGATTGCCGCGCCACTTCGCGGCCCGCCCGAAAGATGATATGCGTCGGCATCCCCTTGACCGCAAATTGCCGGATCAAAGTCGGCTCCTCCTCACTCTCGACCCGGGCCAGCCGCACCTGAGACTGTAATTGAGCCGCCGCCGCGTTGAAAACCGGGTCAAAATTACGACAGTGACCACACCATGAAGTCCAGAAATTAACCACTACCGGAAGATCATTTTTACTGATAAAAGGCTTAAAGGTCTGGGCCGTCAATTCAACCACCTGACCCGTCAGCAGCGGCGCCTGATATTTGCCGCAACGTGGATCCTCTTTAAGACGTAACTCGGGTACTCTGTTCAAACCTTGGCACTGGGAACAAACCAGATGAATATTTTCTGACATTTATTTCTCCTTAAATGATTCGACTACAACAAATAGCCCGTATAAGCGGCTTTATTCTACTCCTCGGGTTCGCTCTGGGCAGCGCCGCACTCTTAATGCTTCCCGGCCTCATAGAGACCCGGATTCTGCCCCGCATCGCCAGACAAGCGGGCTTATCCTCACTTATTTGCCCGATTAATCGTTGGGGCTTTAACCAAATAAGTGCCGGCCCTTTAACCCTGGGAGCAGCTAGCGATCCGGATCTGACAATTGAACACGTAACCTTGACTTACAGCCCCACCTCACTCTGGAAAGGTGAGCTGGAAAAAGTTACTTTAAGCGGGGTTAGCATAAAAACCGTTTTCAGTAAAGGAAGTCTGACAATTACCGGTCTGGAAAAGGTCATAAAGCAAAACGCTGAGAAAAAAACTTTAAAGCAAGAGATCGACCAAAGTTCACCCTCAACATGCAAAATCCCGATCCTGCCTTTTGCCGAACTTGAAATCAAAAGATCCATTTTCCGGGCCGATGTGAACGGGGAAAAATATCGAATTCCCTTCTCCCTCCAACTCAAAAAACCGACCGCCCCAACACCTGAGACCACCATCTTGAACGGCACTTTGAGGCTCTACCCCCGTAACCAGCCGGTCACACTAAAATTTACGACAAGTCTAAATGAGAAAGAGGGTATCCATCTAAGCCTGCAAGTGCCAAAAGTTGAATTGCCCAATTTCAGAGTTTCCGATATTGACATCTCGATCAAAAACAATCTAGACAACACCACCCTCCAAGGTCACTGGACAACCCTATTAGCGGGCCGCGACAACGATTTCATCTGGAATCGACCACTGCAGCAAAAATGGTACCTTGAGGCTGACCTTGATCCCCATGGATAGTGGCAAGCCTCCCTTAACATCCCCGATGACGGCACCGTCTGGGAGCTGCAAATAGGAGACCTCACAATTTCCGCTAACTCCCCGACCATTATCGTTAAAGCTCGCGGGCAGGGAAAAACCGTCACCTCATC
>JAUVDU010000147.1 GCA_030595135.1 Deltaproteobacteria bacterium
CCGAATTTCAATTATTTCGATTCGACCATTAACTGATTGGAGTTGTGCTAATAAATTTCGGTCGGAATCGAGAAAAGCTTTCAGGCGAGAGCTGGTGCGCTGGGCCAGGCTATCAGCCAGAGTTGAAGTGCCGGTTAACCCGATTTTCGGAAAATTTTGCGGGGCCGGTGTCGGTTTGTCAGCCTTTTTCTCTGTTTTTGTGGTGCCGGTAACCGGTAGAGGCGGAGTAGTTTTGCTTTGTTTAGCTTCAACGTTGGTCGCTGTTTGTAAGGTTTGCTGGTTCGGTTTCGGTGTGGGTTGTAAACTTTCTTCTTTAGGGGCAGGTAGCGTCGCAGGGACAGGGGGAGTTTTTTGCTCCGGCGGCGGCGCTGGTTGAGAAACTTCTTTTGTGGGAGTCGGCAAGGGGGTTGGATTGTTCGCCGGTGGCGAACTCTCTTTTGTCGCTTGAGCTACTGGTGTCTCTGTCTGGTTTGCTGATTCCGGATGGGGTTGATAAATCGCATAAAACAGGCCTGCGGTGCCGATCACACCCATAAGGGCAAGTCCAACCAGCAAAAAAACAGCCACACGGTTCCCTTTTTCCGGTGTTGCAATTGATGCGGCGGATTCCAGTTTAGGAGTCGCCAGGCCGGCGATTGTCGGAATAAAAAAGGCCAGAGCTTCGGCGACACTGGCAACCGCTTGGGCTTTGATGCCATTTTCCCGCCACGATTGTTTCAGGCTTTCGCTGATCTCCGCCTCATTAGCTTTGGGGTAGAAAAAATAGCCGCCGTCAGGAAGCAGGGAGATAATCGCTTCTCCTTTAGCTTCAATTTCGGCAATTTTATGAAGTGGCCCTCCATTACTGCTGCCGGCAATTTCACCGGTTGCGGCGATCGGGCCCGGATCTAAATCGGGCCAGATTTTTTTTGCCAGGGCTAAAGCCAGAGCCAGACCGATGCTTTGCCCGGCAATATGGCTGCCCCGGCCAAGTCCTTGCAAGTCATAACCGACCACGGTGGGCGGCGGGGCTATTTTAGCCGTGTGGGCGATTGCGTAAATTGTTTCAGCCGCACGACTGGCCGAACGGGCCAGATCACTTCCCACATCACTGACCATATAAGCTTCTATCGGACGACTGCGTTCGACTGCCGGATCATAGAGAGAAAGATCGACTTTGACACTGTTGCCGCTGGCAAAAAGAATCCAGGTCGGGGAGAGTTGTTTTCTCACTTTTTACTTACCGTCCAAACGCTTAAATCGAGCTCATTCAGGTTGCGGTACAATCGGGCCAGCCGTCCGTTTTCCAGGGTTCCGGAAAGGATTTCGTGTCCTTTTTTATCGCGCACGGTTAATTGCTGATCGCCATCTTTTGTCAGGCGGCTGAGAACGATCATGCCCTCATTCGGCTCTTCCCGATCCGGCAGTATTTCGAGTCGATAAGAGCCGCAACTACTTTCGACAACCAGAGCTTGTGTCTTTGCCGAAGTTGTTGCCGCAGCTTCAAGGAAACCGTAAGCTTCATCATGGTTCAGCTCGGTTGACTCATTCTTATCATCTTCATTCTCATTTGCAACGGCAAAAGCCCGCCGCCAGGCAGACCAGGTGGCCAGACAGAGAGGGCAGTTGTCAAGATGTTCCAGTTCATTCGGCGAAGCTTCTTGCAAACCACCATCGGCCGCCAGGCGGATCAGCGTTTTTTCCTCAAGATGGGCGTTTGACTCAGTGTGTGATTGTTCGATCTTTATGTCACGCCATGCCTCAAGAGCACTATTGATATTTTCATTGTTTGTTATCATCATATTTCACCTTTATGGTAAGCCCTGCCAGCCTTTGCTTTGCAGGCATTCACGAAGTTGGATAAGAGCCAGTTTTTCCCGTTTGCGGATCGATTCAATTGAGCAGTTGAAAGAGGCCGCCAGCTCCCGCAGGGTGACATCCTCCAGTTTTCGAGCTTTGATAATGAGCCGATCACGAGTCTCGGGCAAGGTTTGCAGACAGTGTTCGACGAGTTGCGATAACTCTCTGCGCAAAAGAGAGGTTTGCGGATCACTCTCTTCATTGCGGTCGACCAGAACCACCTCATCTGGAGAATTTCCTCCGTCATTTGAATTGCTCTCTTCGGTTATAGTTACCACCGAAGGAATCAGGGTTCTAATCTCTTCAACCTCATCCGTCGACCAGCCCAATTTTTTTGCCAGATTATGAGTGGAGACGAGATCCCCATCATTTTCGAGTTGAGAACGAACCTCTTTTAGTTCTCGTACCCGTTTCTGAACATCTTGCGGCAGACGAATCAGAGGCGCTTTGCGCAGATGATCAAGCATCGCCCCCTCAATCCTGAAGGCGGCAAAAACAGCCCACGGAGTTCCCGAAGTGGCGTCAAAACTTTTTTGCGCCTCTAAAAGCCCGATAATTCCATAATGAAAGAGCTCCTCTTTGGTCAGCGCCCGCCCGTCAGACCCGCCGGGGGTGTAACGTAGATAGACACGACCGGCGATCCGACGGATCATTTTTTTATCGGTTGTTGTCAAAAGAGGGAGAACTTGTTTCTGCATCGGGCTTTTTATGTTCCTAAAAAGGGTTATCGAAGAAAAAAACCAAATTTCAACCAATACCTGTGTTTTTTTTGCCGAATTATTAATTCATCTTATAGATACTGGTTACAAATTGCAAGAAAGATTGAAAATTTGCTGTGACAGCTGCTCTTTGCAATCTTTTTTTAGAAAATCATTTTTTTCCTTCGATAAAGGTTTACAGAGCGCGGCGAAAAAGCATTACGACAAATTATGAGTGGTAAAATTTTTTTAAAATAACTGAAAAACAGAGGAGGATGATGATGGAAACAAAACGTAAAAAATTAAATTTGGTTTTACTTTTAGGACTGGTGGGAATTCTTTCTTTAAGTTTTATGGTGACCGGCTGTGCGACTCAAAATGCCATGATAATTGCGCCACCTAGCTGTGCAGAGGCCTTGGGTGATCGCTATGATGATTATACTGATTATGAAATCGCCCGACTGCTGGATGAAGCCCTGGCCGATGATTGTCATAATTGTCTCAATAGTTGCTGGATTCCTTTAATGCAGAGGTCTCTTGATGACTCGCGGGATATTCCGCATCGACATCTGTTGCGGGCCGTAAAAATCTTTAATCAACAGCAATATAGCGAATATTTTCATACGGCTGTCTACCGCTATTTTCGTGATTTAAGTCGAGGGCAGGGGGCTTATCGCACGGTTGATCGGGAACTGCTGCGAGCCTATTGTGCCATGTTGATTAATGACTCCCACAGTCGAGGTGACCGTGATTTAGCCCAGGCGATGGAGCTTTGTCATCGTCTTGATCCGGCACTTTACAGTAAAATGTTCAAATAGCCATCCCGTGATTTTTACGACTATATCATTTAAGAGAATACACTTAAGAAGGAGGAAAAAATGAACAAAATTTCAAAAAGAGTAAAGCATTTTCTACTTTGGAGCGGGTTTGGGGCGATTGCCCTGGTGATTAGTTTTCCGCTTAGTGGTCAAGCCAGCTTTTCAACCGATCAAACCCCGGATCGAGCCGTGCAGATTGCGAAAAAATCTCGTTCCCGGGTTGAACGCAGCGGCAAGGATGTGAAGATGTCATCGCAAGTTCTCTTTCAGGAATTTGCTGATCGTACGGTCGCCTTACAGGAGCTTCTCGATACTCGTAATCAGCTTGAAAGTGCGGGCCTGGTCGATAAGGATGATCCCGAAGGCGCGGCCCGGCGGGCCCATTTGAATGGTAAAATTCTGATGGAGGTAGGTGAGCTGAAAAATTCTTGCGATCAAAACTTAGACGATCTTTTGCGGGCTCTTGACCGCTTTGATGCCTCGGTTGCCGCCTCATTGGTTGACAGTCAAGCGACCCGGTCGATCAATACCAATTACGAACTTGCTTTAAGCCGCTATATGAAGGATGAAAAATCCCGTTTTGAAGAGGCTTCCGGAACCGCCCAAGAGGCGTTGGAAGCCTATCAGGAAGCGGGTAACGAGAAAGAGAAGAAGCGTCTCCTGCAAAAATATAATCGTATAAAACGTCGCTTGATGCAGGTTGAACAGCGCCGCCGACTCTACGAGGCGAGGGTCAAAGTTGCATCGATGAATCAGCAGTTTTCTGGCTTGGTACGGGAAAAGATCAGGGCTGAAGGCAGCGATATTTCAAATCAGTTCCGTGATCTTCTGGCTAATCTCTACAACGTTTTTGCCAAAATTACCCCGGTTGCTGAAATCGGCGGTACGGGAACCCCTGAGTTGATGGCAAATCTTGGTTTTCCGAATGTTGAGGAGTTGCGCAATACTTTGGCCGTGGTTAGTGCTGCAACCGATAAGTTAGGTGGTGTCTTAGATGAAATGGTCAATGATGTGCTGGCCGGACTAGGCGAAATCAGGGTTGTTAATACTAATGGTATTAATGGCGAAGCTTTAAGTGTTGACGAAGAGATGGATTTTCTGCGCCAGGCACGTCTTAACTGGCACGATTAATAATTATTATCGAATTAAGGAGCTAATAATGAAAAAGTTACTGTTAACAGCAATGGTTTTGGTGATGATTCTCGGAATCGGAGGGTTTAAGGCGGGCTTGGTCAAGGCCGAATCTCTGTATGAATATTATGCCGATGCCTCTTCGGCAGAGCTGGAGAAAGAGACCCGAACCATGGGCCGGGAGCTGAAGAAGACTTTTAGTCAGAAAAATATTCATCAGAACCAACAGAAGATCGATTTTGCTACATATTTTACCAACCTCAAAAAAGCGGTACTTTATAGCGATAAACTTTCTACTTACAGCCAATATCACGAAGATCTAGCTTTTGCCCGTGATAATGAGGTCTTCAAAGGCTTGCCGGAAGCGCCTCGGGGTCAAACTTCCGACAAAGATTTGCGGGATCGCAAAGAGTTTATTGCCGAAAAGTATGAACGGACAAAAGTTAATGTTGAAGAGGAGATCGATATCTATATTGATCTTTTGACCCTCTCTCTGGATGTCTGTGAATCGATGTCGGTTAATGATCTCAGCGGCTTTGTCACCCTTGAAGTAAACCGGGCCCAGGTTGTAAAATGGTTACACGGCGATCAATACGCAGCTTATCGCAGAACCAGCGCAAACCTGGGGCAGGCTTGGCCTGGGATTAAACAACGTATTGCCGATCAGTGCGCCATCTGGCAAGGCCGACCGGCAGCACCCGATGCGCCGATTATAAGTGCCAAATTGGTGGGATCGCTTTAAACCCCTACAAAAGGATTTGTCCGATGCGCGGTTTTATAATGTATGACAATGGCCGTCTTAAAACCGGGCGGGTTAGCTTGTTGTTATTTCTCTGTCTCCTGCTCGGTTTCGGGGCAATCTTCAGCTTGCAAAAACCGGTCGATAAAGCGGTTGT
>JAUVDU010000344.1 GCA_030595135.1 Deltaproteobacteria bacterium
GCATGTAGATGTCATCTTCGATGCGGGTCAGGATTTTGGTCATCAATACTTCGTAGCCCATGTTGAGATGGCCTTCCGGTGCTATCTCGTTGGTCAGGAAGTAGAGTTTATGGTTGCGGTCGCGGTAGACTTTTAAGCGCCAGTTGACTTGACTGATATTGCTGTAGAGCCTTTTTAATCGATCCAAAGGGATCTGCAGGCTGGTGAACATGGCGTTGTCTTTGGGGCCTTTTTGACCATAACCTTCGTCAATGCTTTTGCGGAGTCCCAGAGCCAGCAGGGCGATTCGGTCGTCATATTCGGGATGTACGGCAAAGGCCGCAGTTAAAATCTTGTGTGATGCCTGGTTGTCATAGGGCGTGCCAAGGTTTTTTTGGTTTTTAAAGACCGTATTAAGTTTGTCGACTCGTCTCTTCGTATCGGGCTCATATTTGGGGTTTTTGAGATAGAGCCGTCGGCAAAACTCTTCCAGGCAGTGATAGTGCTGACGCAGGTGATGCTGGACGATAAGTACATCCGATGAGGTCAGAATCCCTTCCATCCCACCCTTGCTGCCGCAGCTGCCAAGGATGACCAGGAAAGCAAGTATTAATAGTGCTTTTGCGATGTTACGGGGGGGAACATACATCTACAGTTGTCTCAAAAAAAGGATTGCTATCTGAGGGTGATTCGAGTATTTTTCTTATACTCCGATCGCAGGTGCCGGAGCAAGTAATTTTATAATGACTGAGATGGTCAAGGTAGCTTTAAGGTTAAAGTCAATTGTCTAAATGAAACATTTGATAGAATTATTAGTGAGGGGCGAAATTGAAGAAAGCTTTAATTACTGGGGTTACCGGCCAAGATGGAGCGTATCTGGCAGAACTTCTGTTGGAAAAGGGGTATGAAGTACATGGCATCAAACGCCGCTCTTCGTCGTTTAATACGGCCCGGGTCGACCATCTCTATCGCGATCTGCATGAAGAAGATGTGCGTTTTAAGATGCACTATGGTGATCTCACCGATGCGACCAATCTTATTCGTATAATTCAGGAAGTCCAGCCTGATGAGATCTATAACCTGGCGGCTCAGAGCCACGTTCAGGTCTCGTTTGAAACGCCGGAGTATACAGCCAACAGTGACGCTCTGGGCACGTTACGATTACTTGAAGCGATTCGGATTTTGGGTCTTGAAAAAAAGAGTCGTTTCTATCAGGCTTCGACCAGCGAGATGTTCGGTTTGGTTCAGGAAACTCCACAGCGTGAGACCACTCCTTTCTATCCCCGCAGTCCTTATGGCGCGGCTAAGGTTTATGCATATTGGATTACGGTAAATTATCGTGAAGCTTACGGTATGTTTTCCTGTAACGGTATCCTTTTTAATCATGAATCACCCTTGCGCGGCGAAACCTTTGTCACTCGCAAGATTACTCGGGCCGTGGCCCGGATAAAGCTTGGTTTTCAGGATAAAGTTTACCTCGGCAATCTTGATGCTAAACGGGATTGGGGCCATGCTGTCGATTATGTCAAGGCGATGTGGTTGATGCTCCAGCATGATCAGCCGGAAGATTTTGTTATTGCCACTGGTAAAACCCGCACGGTTCGGGAATTTGTTGAAAATGCTTTTACTGAGATTGGCGTCGAGATTGCCTGGCGCGGCCAGGGAGTAGATGAGGTTGGTTACGACAAGGCCGACGGCCAAGTTCGGGTTGAGATCGATCCCCGCTATTTTCGTCCGACCGAGGTTGAACTTTTACTGGGTGATCCGACCAAGGCCAAAGAGATATTGGGCTGGGAAGCGGAGACCAGTTTTGCCGAGATGGTAAAAACAATGGTTGCGACAGACCTGATGGAGGCCGAGCGTGACAACTACTGCCGGAGTCAGGGGTTCAAGGTTTATGCTCATGAAGAGTGAGCAGTCTGCACCCAAGGCCCGGAATTTGACTTGGCATGAGGCCGGAATAACCCATTCTCAACGCCATGATCTGAATGGGCATAAGTCTTGTGTGATCTGGTTTACCGGCCTCTCCGGGTCGGGAAAATCGACTTTGGCAAACCGTCTCGATGCAGCCCTTTACGCTCGCAATGTGCGTAGCTACGTTCTTGACGGTGATAATTTACGCCACGGTCTTAATTGTGATCTTGGTTTTTCCCCTGAGGATCGCCAGGAAAATATCCGTCGTGTCGGTGAAGCGGCCAGACTCCTGGCCGATGCCGGTTTAGTTGTGATTACCGCTTTTATCTCTCCCTATCGCCGTGATCGGGATGCTGTTCGTGGCCTTTTTGAAAACGAAGAATTTGTTGAAACCTGGCTCGATTGTTCCCTTGAAACCTGTCGTCAGCGTGACCCTAAAGGTCTCTACAAGAAAGCCGATACCGGAGAGATAGCCGATTTTACCGGGGTTTCAGCCCCTTACGAAGCTCCGTTAAATCCCGAGATTACGATTGATGGGGACCGACTTTCTGAAGAAGAAGCGGTCAATGCAATCCTTGCCTGGCTCCAGGATCGGGAGTTTATCTCTTTACGCTGAGTTAGAGCTCAAAATATCTTGTTCGATAACACTGAAATCACGGCGGCTTTCGGCCAGCATGATGAGTTTATCGTGCTCATCGATAGTTACGCTTTTAGCCGGATTGAGGATGGTTTTTCCGGCTTTGATGATACCGATGACCTGAAGATTGGCGGGATGTTTGAGGACTGCGACTTGAATGTCGGCGACCTTATGACCGGCAAGTTTGGTTTCGAGAATGTAGAACTGGCTGCCGATCTTGTTGCTGATGATCTGCGTGATGATTTCATGAATGCCGGGGTAGAGAAATTCCTGAGCCAGGAGGCAGTCGGTGAGTCCTTCCGGGGTGACAATGCCGTCGACTCTGGCCTTTTGCAAAAGTGAGAAATTTTCCTGATGGATGAGCTCGGCCACGACTTTGAATGTGTAGTGATGCTCCTGGCGGAGAAGTTCGACGACTGAGGCGATGGCAAACGTAATCGAGTCGGCATCACTGTTGAAGGGGTCGGCGGCTAAGATGAAGA
>JAUVDU010000349.1 GCA_030595135.1 Deltaproteobacteria bacterium
CGTCTGCCCATCGGCCAGACGAACCAACCCCGAACCCTGAATCTGCAGAAAAAAACGATCAATCTCATCATCGACCCAGACCAGTTCCAGATTATCTTCGCGCAATTTCCCCTCATAGTCAATCTCGGCTCGGGTATGGTAAGGCACCACTTTACCACTTTCAAGCAAACGGCCCCGCACGCTGGGGAAACGCAACGCTTCAAGACGCGGCCCAAAAGGCAGTTTTGCCAGCCACGGCCATAAATTGCGCACCCACCGATGCAGATCAAATTTACCCAGATCAACCGTAACCAGATCAGCCGGTTTTTTATAAAGAGGATAACAGTAATTTTCGTCCGGCTGCCGGGCGCCCCGCAAAGTCGGCACATAATAGCCAGTAAAAAGCACTGGTTTCTCTTTTTTCCGCCAAGGCAATCGGCGGCGTTCAACCGACTCTAGAAGTTTAAACTTTTTTTTCAGAAATAGTTCTAACTCTTGCATACCAGGGGTTTGCTTAATAAAATCAACCAATTCAACTTGGGCCTCAAGCACTTGATCGGCACTCACAACCTGTGAACCATATGAAAATGTTCTTTTTCCGGACAATTTATTCAAGTAAACAAGATTTCGTTCAAGCGCCAGATGCAAAGATTGCAAATCGAGATCGTCTCCCAATACCGGCCAACGACTTTCCGGAACGATTTGCAACGCATCCTCAATCCGAATCGGTTCCGGGATTTTAACGTATCTATAAAGTGCAAAAAAAGAGAACAGAAGCAGGCAGAAAACCCCTAAAACCACATATCGTCGCCGAAACCACATAGCCTAACCATGATTATTTAGATCAAATCCAAAAAACTTTCATTTACCTCTTGCATTTACAAGCAAATCGCCATAAAAAGCAATGATAATTAACGCCTCAATAAAGCGACATGATTTGGGTTGGTAGTGAAGAAGTGGGGCTTGAAAAATTTTGCGAGAAAACCGTGGCTGAATTTGAATATGATAATTTAAGTGAAATTATGGATGAGGATCAGGAGCGGCTTGACGAACCCCCGCTCTACCGGGTTCTCATTCATAATGATCACTATACGTCGATGGAGTTTGTCGTCGAAATTTTAGAACAGGTCTTCCATCACCACCAGGCCGCAGCCGAGCAAATCATGATGATGGTTCATCGCCAAGGTGTCGGCTGTTGCGGTGAATATGACCGGGAGATCGCCGAAAGCAAAGTGGTCAGCGTCAGCCAACGCGCCTCGGAAGCCGGTTTTCCACTACGTTGTACAATGGAGAAAATGTGATCACCCCTGAACTTGAACAAACTATAGTTGCGGCTTTTCGTGAAGCCAAAAAACGCGACCACGAATACCTGACGGTTGAGCATCTGCTCTACGCCCTTTTACAGGCCGAGAGCGGTCGTACAATAATTGAGGAGTGCGGCGGCGACGTGGTCACGTTGGTGGCCCGACTGGAAAACTATTTTTCCGCCAAAATGCCGAAACTGAAAAACGGCAGCCATGATAATCCCACCGAAACCGTCGCTTTTCAACGCCTCATTCAACGCACCTTAATCCATGTTCAGATGGCGGAAAAACCGGAAGCCGAGATCGGCGACTTACTTGCTTCAATCTTTGAAGAGGAGGAGACCCACGCCTGTTTTTTCCTCCGTGATCAGGGCATCAACCGTCTCGACATTCTGCGTTTGATCTCCGACAATGACGAAAGTGCGCTGCATCCGCAAACCAGGAATCGAGAGCAAACAGCTTCAGAGCCTTCATATCAACCTGAAAACCCAGAGCCCGGCAGCCGGAGCCAGGAGCAACCCGCAAAAAAACAAGAAAAACTAAGCCCGCTTCAAGCTTTTACCGTAGATCTCAAGGCCAAAGCCGCATCCGGCAGCATCGACCCGCTTATCGGCCGGGAAAAAGAGATGCAAAGAACCCTGCAGGTTCTTTGTCGGCGACAGAAAAACAATCCCCTCTACATTGGTGATCCCGGCGTCGGTAAAACCGCGATGGCCGAAGGCCTGGCTCTCTGCCTCTATCAGGGTGAGGCACCGGAAAGCCTGCTCGACTATGAGGTTTTTGCCCTTGATCTGGGAGCGGTTCTGGCCGGAACCAAGTATCGCGGGCAATTTGAAGAGCGGCTAAAAGGAATTATTAAGGAACTAGAAGAAAAAGAGCAGGTCATTCTTTTTATTGATGAAATCCACACCCTGATCGGAGCCGGCGCCACCAGCGGCGGCTCGATGGATGCGGCCAATATCCTTAAACCAATCTTGGCCGCCGGTCATATTCGCTGTATCGGCTCAACCACGCATGAAGAATATAAACAAAATTTCAGTAAAGACCGGGCCTTGGCCCGCCGTTTTCAAACAATAATCCTGGCCGAACCCAGTGTTGCTGAAACTTATGCCATCCTCAAAGGTTTACAGCCCGGATTTGAGGAGCATCACCGGGTTCACTACAGCCAGACCGCTTTAAAAGCGGCGGCCGAGCTCTCAGCCCGCTATATCAATGATCGCTGTCTGCCGGATAAAGCGATTGATGTAATTGATGAAGCGGCGGCGGCGGTTCGTTTAGCTGCCGGTGACCAAAAAATGCGGACAATCCGGGTACCGGAGATCGAAAAAATTGTCTCCCAGATGGCCCAGGTTCCGGTCAAGAAAGTGACGGCGGATAACGCCGCCCGCCTGGCCCGCCTCGACGACCATCTTAAAAATCAAATTTTCGGTCAGGATGAAGCGATCGCCGCCCTTTACCGGGCCTTAAAAAGAGCCCATGCCGGACTCAACCAACCGGAACGCCCTTTAGGCTCATTTCTCTTTACCGGGCCGACCGGCGTCGGTAAAACCGAAATCTGCCGTCAGGCCGCAACCCGTCTCGGGATTGAACTTATCCGTTTTGACATGAGTGAATACATGGAAAAACATGCCGTCGCCCGCCTCATCGGTTC
>JAUVDU010000028.1 GCA_030595135.1 Deltaproteobacteria bacterium
TTTCGGATGTTATTTTCTTGACGGCAAGATCATAACTTATTATAGTTACAGAAATCACTAACTGGATAATTCATTAACCTTACAAACTTTAAAATAGCAAAGAGTCGTCAAAATAGCAATATTATTGCCGATCAATGCAAAATCTATCCCTATGGAACGTTTTTACCTGACAGTTGCACGAGTTGCCAAAATGACTCTACGTCATATGGTCGAGCACCGCATCCCGATGTTGCCTGATATCTATTCCCGTCATTTCTACCGCTACCTGGCATCTACTGATCGAGATTCTCAGGAAATCATTGAAGAACAGCAAGAAAATGACCTTAAAGAGGTAACCAGCCAGCAAAATCAGGGGTTGAATATTATGAAAGAGCTGTCGGAGATGATCAATAAACTTGATCAGATCACCGGCAACCATACCGAACAGCTTGACAACCACCTGCTAAGTCTTAAAACTACCGGTAAAACCAATGACCTGGCTCAGTTAAAAGAGGAGATCACTGAAGAATTAGCTCTGGTTATAGACAGTAATCATGAAATCCACACCCACATAATTGACGCCCAAGAAACCGTAAAACGTCTGCAACGTAAAATGGAAGAAGTCGCCGATATGGCAACTATCGACGAACTCACCGGTCTCTATAACCGTCGGGCTCTTTTCAGCCGGCTTGCGGAAGAACATTCCCGATCTAAACGTTATGGGCAAGGTTTCAGTCTTCTATTGATCGATATAGATGATTTTAAAAACGTTAATGATAAACATGGTCATCAAGTTGGTGACGGTATTTTGAAGGGATTAGGGGCTTTTCTGCGGCAGAATTTGCGTGATTCAGATTTTCCGTCTCGTTATGGCGGTGAGGAATTTCTCTGCCTGCTCCCTTCAACCGATGTGGATCAGGCGGTTCAGGTCGGCAATAAAATACGACAGTTGCTTTCACAAAGTATCCTGAGCAGCAAAAAGAAGGATGTTTCGTTGCAGATCACGGTCAGCATCGGGATTGCCGCTTTTACTCCAGAAGACGATATTGATACCCTTATCAAACGAGCCGATGACGCTCTCTATCTGGCTAAGCGCCAGGGTAAAAACCGAGTCGTAACTGAACGCGAACTTTAGCCTCCTATTAGATATCTTTTAGGTAACCTCTCATTCCGCGCATTGTATTTCCAAGAAAATAGCGTTCTCGGGCATAAATGTCGGGTGGCAGCTCTTTAATAAGACGATAATTTTGGTCGTGTTCCAGAAGCCACTCGAAAAGTCTCTCTTCAACTTGTAAATCCCCATCACCATCCATTCCACTGGCGTCAGCCTCTTTAACCCCTTCAACCCAAAGATTAAGCTGGTTTCTCCCGATCTCAAGATACTCTAAGGCCGGTTCGACCAGGCCGTAGTGAGCGATCACGAGATAGCGCGGCGACAATTTAATCATGCGATCGATTGAATCTAAAGCAACATCAAGCATAAACCGAGGCGGGGTTGCCGGACGCATATAAATTCCGCTCTTCACCGGGCTTCGTACGCCAACGACTTCTCCGGCAAAAAGTAGGTCTGCAAAAAGAAAACAGAGATGATGCTGCGCGTGTCCGGGGGTTAGGAACGTACGAATCCCGGTATCACCAATCTCTTCAGAAAAAATAATATTAGCCGCCGGCACCGGAATAATCTCGCCGTAGACCTCTGCCATGTAACCCAAAACTTTCAATGAGCCCTGCCAGAGTTTTTCCGGCTCCACCATATGTTTGATACCCTGAGGGTGACAGATTACGGTGGCGTCAGGAAAGCTTTTCAGCAATTCTCCGGTTCCCCCGGCATGATCGATATGGATATGGGTAAGAAGAATATAGTCAAGGTTCTCAACCCCTCTCTTTTTTAGTTCAACAAGAAGATGAGGAATTGTTGATAAAGGGCCGGGATCAACCAGGAAAGTAAATTTTTCTCCCTGATAGAGCCAAGCACTGATAAATTGGGAAAAACCTTCAAGACGAGGTTCGTCAAGATCGATACAACTTAAATTTTCGAGATTCATTGGTTATCCTGAATTAATTAAAAGTCGAAGCCGTTAACGTCCAACACCATAGCCGACCCGGACAGCACCGTAGGGGCAGAGCTCCTGACAACAGTAACAGCGGATGCAGCGTTTATAGTCAATCACTATTTTACCGTCAACCAATTTCATGGCATGCGCCGGACAGTGCTCAACACAAACCTTACAACGATGACAGCGGGAACGGGTAATCACCGGCCGCCGGATAAATATCCGGCGCCAAAGACGCTGACCGGGAAAGGTTGCCTGGTTTGCTCCTTTGGCGGGTTTTATTGCCGGAGAGAGCTGTTTTAGCGCCGCCGAACCACAGGCATAAAGATTTTCTTCGGGTAGCCAACCAAGATTATGAGCTTCCTGGCTGAGCGGGGTGAGTTCAGGATAACCAATCCACTTCTCGACCAGATAGTCGAGGAGCGGAGCATCAGCCGAGAGTGCGAGAAGGCAGCAATCTCGAGGGGTACCACCGGTCGGCCCCTCCCCCTCCATCCCGACTATACCATCGAGAAAATTCCAGGTTGGCACAGTTTGTCGGTAGATATCAAGCATCACCCGGGCAAAAAGGTGTCGATCATGACCGGCCCGCAAATGCCATTTTGCTTTTCGCAATCCCGGGATAAAACCAAAAAGGTTCTTTACTGCCAAAGAAGTACCCATCATTGAGTGGGTTTTCAGCTTGGGCAGATTAATTATTTTGTCATAGTCAAACGCGGCCGCAGCCAAGGTCAACTTTTTTGCGACCAGATTTTCGGATTCTAAGATGACAGCCTCTTCAATAAAAGGGACCATGGTGATATCCAGATCCCGCATCACCGCCATTAAACCGCTTTTTTCCAGACAACGCTCCAGCGAACCAAAACCCGGGCTGTCACCCAGATAGAGTTTGGCTCCGCAATCATTAAGCACCATGGCCACAGCCCGAACTACTTCAGGGTGGGTTGTAACTGCAAGTTCCGGGGTTTTGGCCATGACCAGATTCGGCTTCAAAAGAACCCGATCCCCCCTTTTTACCGCCCCTTCAAGGTTTAAAGCAGACAACCCTTGGCGCAAAGAATCAGCAATAGTTTTAGCCTTATACTCTGAACATAAGGCAAGATAAGCATGTTCTTGCAACGGACTTACGACAAGTTTACTTTTATCGTGTTACCATTTCTGGTCAGCGAAATTTTATCTTCACGCGCCAGCCATCCGATGGCAATGTTAAGATTAAAGGGAGGCATACCCAAACTCTTTTTCAGAGCCCCGGTTGTCATCTCGCCATTAAGTTCCAATTCATTCCAAACTTTTCCAGCATCAATACCAATTTGATCAATCATCATCTTCTCCATATCCTTCAGGGTTTTGTGACTGCCAACGCCAAGCATCAGCACACATTAAATGCAAATCGCGTTCCGCCCTCCAGCCCAGTTTTTTTTGCGCAAACGAAGGATCAGCATAACAGGTTGCTATATCTCCAGCGCGGCGGGGAACAACAGTATAAGGAATTTCAACTCCGCTGGCCCGGCTCAGAGCATTCACGACTTCGAGAACACTGTAACCAATCCCGGTACCCAGATTACAACAGAGTAATCCGGGCTTCTTTTCGATTACCTCCAAGGCCCGCAAAT
The DNA here is from genome assembly GCA_030595135.1 of Deltaproteobacteria bacterium. Lineage (GTDB taxonomy): Bacteria > Desulfobacterota > Anaeroferrophillalia > Anaeroferrophillales > Tharpellaceae > Tharpella. The sequence goes on from JAUVDU010000028.1 coordinate 3,647, forward strand.
GACCTAAGGCCAGATCAACAACATGAATATAATCGCGCACTCCGGTGCCATCCGGGGTATCATAATCATCACCAAAAACCGAAAGCCGACCCCTGCGACCGACCGCAACCTGAGAGGCGTAAGGTAACAGATTGTTAGGAATGCCGCGGGGATCTTCACCGATCAAGCCGCTTGTATGAGCCCCGATCGGATTGAAATAGCGTAGCAAAATAACATTCCACTGCTTGTCGGAATCTTGGAGATCCTTTAGAATCTCTTCAATCATCAATTTTGTCCGACCATAAGGATTAGTCGGGCCCAATTTCGCCTGCTCATCAATCGGCACTTTCTCAGGATCACCATAGACCGTTGCCGAAGAGCTGAAAACCAGATTCTTAACCCCATATTTTGCCATCGACAAAAAGAGGTTAAGGCTGCCAGTAACATTGTTTTCATAATAGGCCAATGGTTTTTCAACCGATTCACCAACGGCTTTGAGACCGGCGAAATGGATAACCGCAGAAAAATTTCCGCTTGCCATCAACCAATCTAAGGCCGACCGATCCAAGAGGTCGAGCTTATGAAACTCGACCTTTTTTTTGCATATCACCTCAATCCGGTTCAACACCTTACGTGAACTGTTGCTTAAATTGTCAATAATGGCAACTTGATGCCCTGCCTGCAAAAGCTCCACAACGGTATGACTGCCGATGTAGCCAGCCCCTCCGGTAACCAGAACTCTCATATATTTTCCTCCTTTTCAAAAAGAGTGTATTGACAAAACTCTACTTAATGACTAATATTTCAATATTAATTTGTTAAAAGGATATTCTTAACTATAAAATCAAAGGAGATACCCAATGCTTGAAGTAAGTCCTGCGGCAACAGAACAAATTGCCGGCTATTTTACCAATCGTGATCCCGAACCGATCCGAATTTTCCTTAACGAAGGCGGTTGAGGCGGCCCCTCCCTTTCCATGGTCATGGATCAGGAACGCCCCAATGATGAGAGCTATAATATCGGTGATTTCACCTTTTTGGTAGATCGCGATTTCATGGAAAAAGTAAAACCTATCAAAGTTGATTTTAAAGATGTCGGTTTCAGCATTACAGCCAACATTGATCTGAGTCAGGCTGGTGGCGACGGTTGTACCGGTTGCGGTTCAACAAGTTCCTGCTGCTCCTAACTAGCAAATAATATTCGTGTTATCAAAAAAGGGAGGCTTAATGCCTCCCTTTTTTAGTTTATGTTCGGAGGTTGTCTGAAAACAACTTCAAACCTCTAACCGCAACACTTTTTGTATTTCTTTCCACTTCCACAAGGACAAAGGTCATTGCGTCCAACTTTTGGTTGTGAACGAACAACTTGTTTAGGTACTACACCCTGACCATCATAGAAGAACCACTCCCCTTCATGACGCTTAAAATGAGCCATCTCATGGTGGGTTTTCAACTTCTCCTTCTGGCGAAAGTGAGCAATAAATTCGATGTTTCCCGTTTCATCATCGACGCCACCACCTTCTATATCGAGAATTTCCAGTTTTTCCCATTCCGATTTTTCGGCCCAATTTTCCGCAGTTGACGGTTCGTACTTAGAAATCTGATCCGGATGGGTTGTATCTTTAACAAAATCCATCTCCAGTTTTACATGAGCACTGTACCGTGCCCGCAGTAGTTCCTCCGCAGTTTTTGCTTTTTCACTTCCTGAAAGCAATGGTTCACAACACTCTCCATACTCTTTACCTGAGCCACAATGGCATCCATTCATAAGCTGTAGATCCTTTTTTTATTAAAATAATGTAAAGCAATTTTGCTGAACTCGTAAAAAGTCACGGAACTTTTTACGACGCCATTTAAGCCAATTTAAACCGTTGCATTGATTTTTCCAGATGACCAGCCAATTCCCGCAAGTCGGTTGCATTTTGTTGCAAGTCATTACTACTGTTATCCAGTTCCGAAGCCGTCCGGCTGACAGTTGTAATATCCTCGGCAACTTCAGCGACGACAGCGGTTCCCTGTGAAATATTTTCATTAATTTCCATCATACCCTGGGATGAATCGGTGACATTGGTGGCGATGTCGCGGGTTGTAACCGATTGTTCTTCAACGGCGGCTGAAACACTACCGACAATATTGTCTATTTCATCAATAACCTGAACAATAGTTGTAATTTCATGACTGGTTTCTGAGGTCGATTTCTGAATTCTTGTGATCCGGTCGGCGATCTCATCTGTGGCATTGGCGGTCTGCTGAGCCAGTTCTTTAATCTCATTGGCAACCACGGCAAAACCTTTGCCGGCTTCACCGGCTCGGGCCGCTTCAATCGTAGCATTAAGGGCCAGCAGATTGGTTTGCGCGGAAATCGTCATGATGGTTTCAGTAACCTTGTCAATTTCATCAGCCGCACTACTTAGTTCACTGACCTTTCGGCTGGATGAGTTGGCTTTTTCAACTGCGTCATGGGTAATCGAGCGGGCTCGACCGGTATTCTCAGCAATTTCTCCAATTACCGTACTCATCTCTTCGGTCGAAGTGGCCACCATATTGACATTGCTGGAGGTTCTTTCAACCGCATCATTAATAGCGGCAAAGTTAACACTCATCTCTTCAGCCGCTGCCGAAACCGTATGCGAACGCTCGGCGGTCTCCGCTGCATTTTCACTTATAGATGTCGCCGTCGTCATCAAATTATCGGCTGCGCCCTGCAAAGCTTCAGAATCATTTTTGACACCGGCAAAAATTGCAGAGAGCTCCCGAGCCATAACATCAAGGTCATGACCGATAACTCCAAGTTCATCGCCGCCGCTAACCCCGGAGATCACCGAAAGGTCACCACTCCCCAGGCTCTGAGCAAAACCACGAATCGACTGCATCCGCTTGATAATTGCAATAACGGTCACTATCGAAAGAATAAAGAGAATAAGACCAACTCCCCCGCAAACAATCTGGTTGGTCAGCAGTTGTGTGATACGACTTTCAGACTGTTTCTGCATCATGCCGACCGCTTTGTTCATCTCTTTTAAAAGTTTTATATTATTAGACATAGCCCAAGCCAGGCTGCTCTGCTCTTCGGCCGCTCCGGCAATAATTTTATCAAGATGAGAGAAAAACTCTTTCTGAAGATTTGCAACCTGGACGAGCTGTGATTTGGCCGGTTCTTCGGCTTTAGGACAAAAGCGAAATTTACTCTTTTTAAGATCAAGTCCTAAAGGTGCATCACCGGAATCTTTCAGAGCCTTCAAAGTTACATCGAAAACTGCCATCGTATTTTTCAGATTGGCAATTTCCGGTTTGAGATCAGCTTTTACATTCTGTTTTCTTTTCAAAGAGAGAGCCAGAGCCTCTTTGCTCATCTTCTGCGTCAACATCCGCTGACGTCCGGCCAGATTGATCACCAATCCGTCACTTTTCTGCTGTTTGGTAGCAACCAAAGTCAGGACGAACATTAAAGCGATAACAACCATCAAACTGCCAACAATAAGACCAAGTTTATGTTTGATCGACAGATTAGCCATTTTGTTCTCTCTCCTTCAGCATTTTTAAAAAGTACCAACCGAAAAAAGCGTCTTTGACAACACCGAACGATGCAAGCGCATGAGCAGTGTTGTGAAAGACGCCTTGATACTAATCAAAAACCAGAAGAAGTCAAGTTTTTAACCTCTTTCCAGTTGATTTTTTTGTTTATCAGGAAGGCTGTTCTGTAGTCTGACTCTTCATTACTACAGGTTTTAAAGAGTAGCAATTTTTGTCGAGATAAGCAAATCCGCCCAACTCTAATGAGATCGCCGCCCAGCGCGGCGGCAAAGACTTAGCTTCGCTGACACTGATGGAAAAACCCGGCGCCAGATAGGCAACAATTGAAGCACCGGACTCTGGATGATAAAATAGAGGAACCATGCCCCTGACGGCCCGCTGCCAGCGACATAATTCTCCACTCTCACCATCCAGAGCCCGGCGAACTGAGGAAAACAACTCTTTTTCACTGGCAAAATCCCGCCAGGCACTCTCTTTGAACATACGGCTTTCGATTCGGGTCAGGGTCGGAGTAACCGCAATAAATTCCAGTCGCACTCGGGTTTCACCCCAGAAAGCGGCAATGTAAGCCTGGTTATCACTGATCTCAATACGTTTGACCTTAAATTCAAGTTGGCGCAAACTACAAACTGCGGCCTGCACCACCGGCCTCAAAGGTTGCGGGTAACTCTCCTCTTGTTCGACGACATAATGTTTCAACTCCTGCAGGGTCACCGGAAGTGCCGTATAAACAGAACATCCGGAAAGAATATAAGCAATCAATAAAACCATTCCTCCCAGAAAAAGACGAAAAATGGAAAGACGTTCACCTTTGATCTCTGTTTTATCTAAATTAAATTTTTCCATGCCCCCACCTCCGGTAACCGTTGTTAAGTAGTAACTATATATCAACCAAGTTTTGAGGCCCAACTGAGCACCTTTTTTGAATAAGCCGGTTTATCAATCAGGAGACGTTTTCCGCCGCTGTAGATCAAGACTCGGGGTTCAGCCTTGCGCCCGTGACCGGGACCGGCATAATAGTACTCCAGGGGATAACGCCAGGAAGACAATTCCGATCGAATTTTAACTCCTGCTTTACCATCGACTTTGGCCTGCTCAAACATTTTGTCCAAGTACCAGCTGCCGGCCATTATCGACGCATAAGGATCAAAAGGGTCGTTGGGAAGAATAACCCCTTGTCTGACTAAAGCCCGGCGGGCTTCGGAGAAGGTCGATTTAATCGTCTGCATCAGACCTGAAGCACTGCTGGTTTGAGCTTTTGCCCGGGGATTGCCGCCGGATTCAACCATAATTACAGCTTCGATAATGACTACCGGTATCTCAAAAAAAGTGGCGGCATTTTCGATCTCTCTTTGCCAGGGAGATAATTTTTTTTTGATCGGAGAACTGATTACCGCCCCCTCCCCTGCAACTCGCGAGCGCTCGGCATTAAGTGTAAAAGGAATAATCACATGCCGCAAACGCTGCCAGGGATCGTTGTCGGCAGAAATTTTTTCTTGGCTTGGCGGAAGCAATAAGGAGGTTTTTACTACCGGAAACGTTTGTCTGAGCAGGTTCCAGGGATCTGCGCTTTCCCCCGCCTCGGAACGATCCGACCAAAAAACCAGCAGGAAAATGGCAAATCCAGCGATAATCAACAAAGTTTTTCTCATTTTAATGCAACCCATTTCAATGTACCTCGTCGGCAAATGCGACATTGATGCCCTGTTCCCCAAGAAAACTGAAAGCTTCAAGATATTCAACCAAAGAGACCTTTTGTGCATTATCAGCAGCCAGATAGAGCGTTCGATTACTGCTGCCGTCTTCTTGCTCGGAAACCGTAATCCGGCCATCAGAGGTTAAACGTTCTATATCTTGCCAGGGATGATAAGACTGGTCGGCAAAAATCAAAACCAGGCCCTGATCTCCTTTTTCAAGCCGGCCAATATTAACCGCAGCCACCTCGGCAAGCTGCGAACGACCAACCTTACTGCTTTGCGGCGCTTTTTGCCCGCTTTGCTGTGCACGACGTTCTTCCGTTGTCATTAACAACATAAAGGAGAAAACCATAATAAGAATAAAGAGATAGGCAAAAAGATCTTTCCCCGGATCAACCATCCGCTGCTCGATTGCGGCCATCCCTCTTCTGCGATAACGGGCCATTAGAACACCTCAATTAAACTCATTAGTTATCTCACTGATACGCAAACCGACCAATGTTTCTAATCTTTTCATTCTGGTCATCAGAAAGCGGGAGTAGAGAATGGTCACAACCAAAGCCCCGATAACCCCGGCCCCTAAAGATGTGTAGAGAGCGGTAGCCAGCCCGCTGTTCCAGGCTGCGGCAAAAACGACGGTCGCGGTCTCACCCCGGGCCAGACCGGTGAACATTTCATTGAAAGCGCCAATAGAACCAAAGATAGTACCGGCAAAACCGATCAGAATAAGGGCGTTGGCGTAACCATTTAAGGCGGAAAAATGAATTCCGATACGGCCTTCAAATTCAGACCAGATGGCTTCAATTATAGATTCCCGACCGCTTGCCGCAGATCTCTTTAATCGGCTAAAGAACGGTTTGAGAAAGTTTAGAGAATCGCGTTCACCAACCTCTTCCCGATAGCTCTCATCACGCATTGAGACGGAGCGCAGATAGTCGTAGATAATCGTCAGGCGGCTTATCATTAAATAGATATACACCAGGAAAATGGCGCCGAAAAAGAGTCCGAAATTATTTAAGAACCAGCTCACAAATTGCATTTCATTCCCCTTTTCTTAGGAGGCTGTCCGAGAATAGAAATTTTTTCTCAGATCGAGGCATTTTTTGAAAACAAGCACAGATATACACCCAGTATTTCGAGCATTATTTTCAAAAAATAACGCTGAGCTGGGGAAAAAGAGCATTCTCGGGCAGCCTCCTAGATGATTCCATCAGCATGCAGGGCGGCAATATCGGGAGCATTACTGAAGCAGAGTGGATCAACATCTATTATCCGACCGTCACGAGTAGCCAGTGACAAAGGCACAAAAACCCCGAATGAACCGCCGCCGGAACGTTTGACAACGTAGGCGCGACCTAAAACATCTATATCTACCGGTTTGGTACCGGATTCCAGTTTACCCTGATCTAGAGACCAAGTGTAAGCTTGATTAACTCGGGCATAGATTGAGCGTCTGACAAAATCATAGAGATAGTAACGAACCTCGATTGATTGTCCGGGCCGCAGCCCGGCCCGCCGCAGTTCGGCTCCCCATTTTTGCCAAGGGTCATCAACTTGAATTACAGTTGAGGAAAATCGATCCAGTGACGCCGCCGGAATCCGGCTGCCGTCACTTAAATCAATACAACTCTCATCAGCCATGATAACGACCGCTTTCATCTGGAGAAAATTATAGGCTGAACGCAGGTTTTCGATCCGCAAAGGAATAAGTCGGTC
>JAUVDU010000087.1 GCA_030595135.1 Deltaproteobacteria bacterium
TGGTGCCTGCCGACTTTACTTGACTGAACTTTTCAGGGTCTGTTGAATAAACAGACAAATAGTTCCAAACTAAATTTTGAGAACCAGCATCAAAGCGATAACCAGGGCGTAGATGACCAGAGATTCGATCATGGCCAGACCAATAATCATTGGAGTGGTAATTTTGCTGGCGGCGCTGGGGTTACGACCAATACTGTCGAGGGCGGATTTGATACCCATGGACTGACCGATAGCTCCACCGAAAGCGGCGACTGCAATGGCTCCTGCAGCAGCATAAGCTACTCCGGTTCCATCAAAATTGCTGACTTTTTCTACGACTTCTACGGTTTCGTTAGCCCATGCAGCGGCGCTGGCTAAACACATGGTTGCGATCGCGGTAACGATCTGGATTACTCTTTTCATGTTGTCACCTCCTTACTAATGTATCAGGGTTGTATGTTATATCCTGGCACCACAATTGGTTATGCCGGGAGTTGATGGTGTTTTTGAATCGTTTTCTTAATGGTCGTGCGAAATTGCTCCCTGGAAATAGGCCAGTGAAAGCAGGGTGAAAACAAAGGTCTGCACGATTGCTACGAAGAGGCCCAGAAATGCGATCGGCACCGGTACGAGAATGGGGCAGAGCATGACAAAAATTGCAGCGACCAGATGGTCTCCCATAATATTACCAAAAAGACGCAGGGAGAGAGACATGGGCCGGGCCAGGTGGCCGATAATTTCAATTGGAATCATTAATGGTGCAAGCCAGAGAAAAGGTCCGACAAACTGTTTCAGGTATTTGACGCCATGTTCTTGCCAACCGAAATAGTGGGTCATGAAAAAGACCGTCAGGGCGCAACCGGCAGTGGTATTGAGGTTTCCGGTTGGCGGGTTGAATCCCGGAATCAGGCCGGAAAGATTGGAAAAGAGGATGAAGAATATGCCGCCGCCGACGACCATGAGAAATTTTCTCGCAACATCACCACCGAGGCTGTCGGATATCAGTTTGAGAATTGCCTCAACCATTACCTCAAGCAGATTCTGGAGGGAAAATTTACCTGTTGGAATGATTAAATCTTTAGGATCGCTGTTTCTAATCTTTCTGGTGCCAATCAGTACCATAATGACAATAATTAGGGAAATAAGAATGGCATTGGCGACATATTCAGGAAGACCGTCAAGTCCGGGGATTAATGCTACCCAAGTGATTACTGGATCATGATGCATATTCTTTACCTTAAATTAAAAATGAAAAGTTGAAAAATGCTTAAGTTTAAATCTCTTTTAGTTCTCATTTTCAGTTTTGTTCTTGGGTTTACTGAAAACCAGGAATGCCATGGTTTCAAAGGCGATACCGCCAAAGAGAGCGGAAAAACCGATGAGAAATCCAAAGGGCTGACAGAGTCTGGTCAGAATTACGGCAATTGTTATAACGGCCAGTCCGACAGTGAGGAGTAACAACTTAAGGCTTAGTTTCCCGGCCTCTTTGGGTTCAATTCCCTCTTCGTCGCCCAAGAAAGCTTTGCTGACAAAAATACTAAGTAAAAGAAAATAGATAAAGGCTAGAAATCCGCCAATGGCCACTCCCGAAAAGCCGATCTGTTTGATATCAAGCAAGAGGGCTGTCAGGGAGAGGATTACGGTTATAACAATGATGAAAATATTGATCCGCAACAGTCTTTTATCTTTCATCTTATAGCCTGTCAGTTTGTGCTATCTTCTTTTTCCTGTTCACGTTCAAGACTTTTCAGTACTTGGTAGATGCGTTTGAATCCGGCTGCAACCCCGCAAAGCAGAAGAAAGATGGTTAGCCATGGAGCGGTGTTCAGCCAGCCGTCAAGGTAGTATCCGGCCGCAACTCCGATGGCAATTGAAAACCCAAGTTCGAGCCCGACCGTACCATAGCGACTGACTTGGTTAAAAACCTTCTTAAATTGAGGTTCAGATTTTTCCGGCACCCGTGTTTCTCGCTCTCTTTTGTAAACGTCGACCGCTTGGGAGTCAACGACAAAAATTCTAATGTTAAAGAACTCTTATTCGTGAATGCTGGGCTCCATTAGCATAGCCTATAAAGCTAAGTCAAGTTCAAATCTCGGCCAGTGTCGCCTTGACCGCATCCAGGGTTAGATCAAGATCGTCCTGGCTATGGGCGGCCGAAACAAAGCCGCTTTCAAATTGTGAAGGTGCCAGATAGATTCCTCGTTTTAACATGCCTGCAAAAAACTTTGTAAAGCGTGCGCAGTCCGAGGTTTTAGCGTCGACAAAATTATGCACCGGGGTGGCGGTAAAAAAGGTGCAGAGCATCGACCCGACCCGGGTGCAGTAGTGGGGGAGGTCGCGTTCCGTCAGGAGCGAGTTAATGCCATCACCCAGATAGGCTGAGTTCTCTTCCAGCCTTGGATAGGGGTTCTCTTTTTTCAGGGTTCGCAGGGTCTCGATCCCGGCGGCCATTGCTAGGGGGTTGCCGGAGAGGGTGCCGGCCTGGTAGACTGCTCCTAAAGGGGCCAGATGTTCCATGATTTCACGACGCCCGCCAAAGGCTCCTACCGGGAGTCCGCCGCCTATAATTTTTCCGAGACAGGTGAGATCCGGTTTTACGTTATAAAGGGTCTGGGCACTCCCGTAAGCGACCCGAAAACCGGTCATGACCTCATCGAAAATGAGAACAATGCCGGCCTTGGTGCAACGTTCTCGCAAGCCTTCGAGAAATCCGGCTTGGGGTGGGATGGTGCCCATGTTGCCGGCGACCGGTTCAACAATAATTGCGGCGATTTCAGAATCAAAGCGATTTATCAGTTCATCTATGGTTGAGAGGTCGTTATATTCGGCTGACAGGGTGTTACTGGTAAATTCCGGAGGAACACCGGCGCTGTCAGGAACGCCAAGGGTGGTGGCTCCTGAACCGGCTTCAATAAGCAGAGCATCGACATGACCGTGATATCCGCCGGCGAATTTTACTATTTTCTTACGCCCGGTATAGCCTCGGGCCAGACGGATGGCGCTCATCGTGGCTTCGGTACCTGAATTAACCATGCGTACCATTTCCAGGCTTGGGAGAGTGTCACAGAGTTCTTCGGCCATTTCAATTTCAAGGATGGTCGGAGCTCCAAAGCTGGCCCCACGAGCAACTCTTTCGCGGACGGCATAGACGATTGCCGGATGGGCGTGTCCGAGGATCATCGGCCCCCAGGAGCCGACGTAATCGATATATTCGTTGCCGTCGACGTCGTAGATTTTGCTACCCCGGCCGCGAATAATAAAAGGGGGATCGAGATTAACTGAACCATAGGCGCGAACCGGACTGTTGACGCCGCCGGGAATTACTTTACGGGCTCTGGCGAAAAGTTTTTGCGAGGTTGTTTCGGTCTTTTGCTGTTCCTCTATTGTATACTATGTTCATGGTGGGGCATTAGTAGTTGATGGGTCTCTTATGAAACTATTAATTTGTTTCCACTCTGCTTTTAAACAACTATTGCAGTTTTGTCAAAGTAGAAGTTCTTTTGATCTTGAGAATTCGCAGATCCCGGTCTTGGCTCGTTCCCGGATATATTCGTAAATCTTTGGCCTTGCGGGTGGTTTTGGCAATCTGGTGGAGAACTTTTTTCCGGAGTTCAGCGTAGCCCGGGCGCCGGCGTAAAAAATTGATAATCGCCTGGAGGTCGGGTAGTGCCTTAGGGCTTTGCAGGTTTTGATCATGGTCGATTATAGCACTGATTGTCGTGTTGATGACGGATTGGAAAAATCCGCCATATTTTCGGGTGCGGTTTATAATTGCCGCCAGGCAGTTGCTGCCGTCAAATGTGATTTCGGAGAGTATCTGCCGAATGTGCAGGAGCGGCAGGCCTGCTTCCGGCAAGTCGGCTGAAAGTTCACCGGTACCCAAAAGCAGCTTTTTCAGCTCCGGCGATTGTTGTTGGAAGCGGTCTGCTAATTCGCTGTTTGTCGGCAAGCTGCCTTCCATCAGCCCGATAATGAAGCGTGAGAGAGCCTCATCGGCTTGAACAGGGTTGGAATTAAAAAATTCGCAGAGAGAGTCGTTGAAGTTGGGGAGGTCGCAGCCTTTGGTCAGGCGTTCCTGGATTGTGAGCGCACGGGGATCTACGTGTTCTTGCAAAAGATCGAGCAGAATTGTCAGATCCTCACCGTTAAAATGGGGTTGCAAGAGAGTTAAGAGGCGAAAGGAAAAAGTCCAGTCGATATCGGGTAAAAGTTCGAGTAGCTTTTTTTTGATTGGCGGACGCTCGGCAAAGCGGGACATGAAAAGTGCAATTTTTTGCTGGTGAGGCAGCAGCACAGGAGTTTTGAGTTCAGCAATAATCATTTCCCATTTATCGCCATAGCCGAAAATAGCTAAAGCCTCCAGAATCTCAGGATAGAGATTGCTTTCGTTGTGCCATTGAGCCAGAAGGTTAGCGGTTTTTGGATCGGGAGCCGCCTTTGGGTGTTGACCGAGAAGGGTGAGAATCAGGCGCCGCTCACCTCGATCTCGGTTCTTTTGGGCAAAAATGGTTATAAGGGATGGTAGAGCTTCAGGGTGTCGGTTTCGGCCCAGGGCGCAGAGAGCTCGGCGGCGTTCATCCTGGTCACCTTTGGCGATTCTATTTTTTAGAATTGTAAGTGCCTCTAAAGAGTTGCAAAAGGCGAGAGCGGGGAGGGCGGCGCATCTTTTTTTGCGCTGCCACGATTTTCCGGCCCTCAATAACTTGTCACAACCGCACTCATTGCCAAGTAGAGCGTAGGCGGAGGCGGCTTCAAGATTGTTTTCTTCAAGCTGATGCAGCAGAGGGCGGCATTGGTCGAGTTTGAGGCGGCCGATAGCCCGGATAGCACAGTTTTGGTTGTCGGAGCTGTCGTTAAACAGAGAGTTGACCAGAGTGCGGCACGCTTTATTTTGCTCAAGGGTTAAGGGGAGGGAGATGAAGCGCAAAAGTTCAGGTTGTCGATGTAGAAGTTCAAGTTGGTTGGCAAGCAGATAATCGTTGAAAAAGAGGTTTGGATGAGCCTCTGCAAAAAGATCAAAGGCTGCTGTACGGGCTTCCGGATGGGGAATGGCAATGAGTAAGCGCAGGGCTTTTTCCGGCGAAAAGATTCTGATGGCAATGGCTGCAGCAATAGCCGTAGTACTTTCGACGGCTTTAATAGATTTTAGGAGGGAGTGAAAATAGTCGAAGAAAGTAAGATCGCTAACTTCACTGCTCAAGTTTTTTTTCAAATTTGCTATGGCAGGGTAGAAATCGTCGCTGTCATCAATTCCCAGGTGCTGGAAAACCAGGAAAAGAAAATGGTTGCCGCCGAGAAAATAGGCGGCCGTCATAATCAAGTGGAGATTGCGGTCGCTGGCTCCGTTAAGGCAGGTTGCCAGTTTTTTGCCAAGTCGTAATAGTTCCTGCTGTTCACTGGAAAATTGCGCATGATTGCGAATTTTTACGCGAACCCGGTGAAATATTTCAAGAACTTGCCAGCGGAGTTGCCAGTTTTCGGTCAAAAGCTCATTGATAATTTCAGGATTAGGTAGGTTTTGTTTCATAACATATTGAAATGAAAGAGTTTATGGTTAATTATTACTTGACATGAGGTGCTTTGGTCTGTATTGTGTCGTCAACCTAACAGGTAGGTATGAGTCGTTTGTCTTGATGTGAGCTTGGTTTTTCATTGTCAGTTATTGTTCAATCGTTGGGGAAAGTCAATGTTTTGTTGTTAAGTGGGCTTTGCCCCGTTATAGCGTGAGGAGAGTGCTTGATGAAAAAAATAGTTCTGGCTTTAACTGTTATGATGTACGCGTTCTCGGGGGGGGTGGCGGCATCGGATGCTTTTTCCGCCGTTTCAGATAAAAGTTTTTCGATTGTCTACTCGTCGGATGAAAGAGGGGCAATTACGCCTTGCGGTTGACATAAAAATCCGCGTGGCGGTCTGGCCAAGCGTGCAACTTTTCTGGAAGATTTGTGTAAGGAAGGTACTCCCTATCTGGTTCTCAATGGCGGCAACCTGCTTTTTAACCGGGAGTCTCTGAAGCCGGAGAAGGTTGTTGCCGGTAAATTACTGGCTGATTTGATTATCTCATCCTATAATAAGATGGGCTGTGACGCGATAAATATTGGGGCTTATGATCTCTCTCTTGGGGTAGATTACCTGCTTGAAAAAGAGAAGTCGGCTGAGTTTCCTTTTTTGTCCGGTAATATTTTTGATCAGCATAAAAAGCATATTTTTACACCGTCTATTATTAAAACAGTGGGTGGGGTTAAGGTCGGTATTTTTGGACTTTGCGATGATAAACTCAAATTAGCAAAAATCCCCGGCGGCGAGAAAATAAAGGTTGTAAATCCCTTAGCTAAAGCTGAAGAGATCTCGGCTCGCCTGAAAAAAGAGGGTGCCGATTATGTTGTTTTGCTGACAAATTTGAATATTCGCTATTGTCGCCGCATTGGCCAGCGCTGTATGCCGATTGACCTGATTATCGGTAGTAGTAAGAAAAATCGTATATCCCTGCCGATTCTGGTGCAGGAAACCTATATAGCTCATGTTGAACGAGGTGGAAAAAGTGTCGGCCGTCTTGATGTCAGCTATCTGGGCTCAGCCGGGGTGGAGGCTCTACCGGCCGCAGTTCGTTTTAAAGGGAAAACGGTGGGTGAAAATCTTTTTCTCCTGAACCATTTTTTTCCGCTTAAAATCGCCATGCCCGATCAACCCGAAATCGGTTCTACGGTCAAGGAGGTTGAAGCTAAGTTGAGTCAACTGCAAAAAGAAGATGTCAAATGAATGTTTGTGGGGTTAGGGCTGAGATTTAAAAATATCATCTTTGAGTTTTTGGAACTCCTCCTTGCTGAGCAGGCCGCGGTCGTGGAGATCGCCTAGGCGTATAAGCTCATT
>JAUVDU010000124.1 GCA_030595135.1 Deltaproteobacteria bacterium
TGCTGTTCCTGACCGGGAATCTCAGCCTTTTCGATCTCTAAGCGAAAACGTTCAGCCACGCCGACCGTATCCTCAATTCCGCTATGACAAAGAACCACAAACTCTTCACCACCATAACGAGCCACGATATCACTATGTCGAGCATTGTCCAGCAAAATATTAGCCACCGTCAACAAGACTTTATCACCCGCCGGATGACCATGGGTGTCATTATAGTGCTTGAAATTATCGATGTCGATCATAATCAGGGAGAGATCACCGGGATAGCGTTTAATCCGTTCAAACTCTTCCCGTAAACGCTGTTGAAAATGGCGGTGGTTATAGAGACCAGTCAAACCATCGGTAATTACCAGCTTACTTAAAACCTCCTCTTTCTCACGCAATTCAGCAATCAGAATGGCCTGCTGAAAAGCTGCTTCGCGCAAGATTTCGGCGGCGCTGCGGTTACACTGGTCGGAGAGTATGCAGCTTAACTGCTCTTTCAAGATACGATTCTCTTCCCGAGACAAAATCAGTTCTTTCTCCAATTCAGCCCGACTCTGTTCGACTCTATTTCCAGCCATCTTATTTATTAGCTCCATAAAAGACTTTACGTAAACAGCCTATCTCTGCTATAGCCCCGTCCTGTTTACATACTGTAAGGAAGACAAAAACTCAACCAGTAAAACCACTTCGACAAATAATTTACCAAAAACCCTCTTGATGACATCCTCTTTATGACAGTCTCTAAAGCTACAACCAACGACCAACAAAACAGCGCACCTGAGCCAGTTATTATCCCCCGCCCGGATCACCCGATCTCGCGCAAAAAAATTGCTCACAACGCCATAAAAATCCTCTACCGCCTCAAAAACAGCGGTTTTACCGCCTATCTTGCCGGCGGAGCCGTGCGCGACATACTTTTGGGACAGACCCCGGCCGACTTTGATATCGTCACTGATGCCAACCCCAAACAACTTAAAAGACTGTTCCGCAACTCGCGTATTATCGGCCGCCGCTTCCGCCTGGTTCACATCTTCTTTTATGGTCACAACCGCTCTAAGCCGCAGATTTTTGAGACCGCCACGTTTCGCCGCCCCTTCACTTTAGAGCAGGACGACGCCGAACATATCAAGGAGCAACCGGAATTAGCTAACAACCTCTTCGGTTCTCCAGCCGAAGATGCCGGACGCCGGGACTTCACCGTTAATGCCCTTTTCTACAATATCGCCGACTTCTCCGTTATTGATTATGTTGACGGCCTGCGGGATCTTGAGGATCGCATTATCCGCATTATCGGTGATCCGGACACCCGCTTTGCTGAAGATCCGGTGCGGATTTTACGAGCTCTTGAATTCGCCTGCCGTCTCAATTTTACGATCGACGAGGAAACCGGCAAAGGCCTTAAGGCCCAGGCCCCCGCTTTAGCTAACGTACCAGCGAGCCGCTTACGTGAAGAGTTAAGAGGTCTCTACACTAAAAAAACGACCGCCGCCCTGCTGACACTTGGTGATCACTACCAAATTAATCACCATTGGCTGCCGGAGGAGATTGCCGTTAATACGGCAGAAGCTATCCCGATCATACAACAAGTTGAAAATTTTTTCCCGCTCCATGACAATGACAACGAACTCGAAAAAATGACGGTTATGGCCCTGATTCTGCCCGGGATTCTCAAAGAATATCCATTGGCTGATGAAATCCGCCTCAACCTGGTTCAAGATAAGGTCGAAGAGTGGTTAAAACCCATAAGTCAACGTTTAAGCCTACCTCGCTTTCAGCGGCATGCGATTAAAGATATCTTCTCCCTGCTCTACCGCTTAGGCCGAGGCGACAAACGCATTAAACAACTACTCAGCCGGGAGAATTTCTTCGCCGCCCTCTTTTTTTATGCAGTTACAACCCGGACAACCACGCCCCAGCCTGCACACTTCTCCTTCTGGTCTCAACAAACGGAACGTTTAAACCGCAATCCCGGAGCCCGGAAGCTGGATTACGGCCGCCTTTTCGGCAAACCCGAAAAAAAGAAAACCAGCAGCCCGGATAAAAGCCAAACCGAAAAACCGGCCAGAGAGCAGAAATAATGCAACCGCAACTCAATCTTGGCCAGATCGACTATTTAAATTGCCGACCTCTTTACCAGCAACTGCAAGAGACCCTGGACGGCAACTCTTTCGCCTTAAAAACCGGCCATCCGACCCAGCTCAATCAAGGACTCGAAAATGGGTCAATCGACATAAGTCCGTCATCCTCAATGCTGCTGGCCGTAAGCCCCAAAAGCAGCGATTATTTTGTCCTGCCCAACATTGCCATCGCCTCACTTTCCGAAGTTCGCAGCGTCATTCTTTTAAGTCGTCGACCATTGTCTGAACTAAACGGTTGCGACATCTCTTTAACCAGTCACTCATTGACCTCTATTTTTCTCTTAAAGATTATTCTTTTCTATTTTCAAGGACTGGCCTCAGACAAGATCACGTTCACCACGGAAGAGTTCAACCCAAACCAACCCCCGGAAGCGGCGCTTATCATCGGCGATCAGGCTTTAGAGCTCTACCATAAGCCGCCAGCCGGTTTTAGAGTCTACGATTTAGGCCGCCTCTGGCACCGGTTCACCGGCCTCCCTTTCGTCTATGCCCTCTGGATCGGCCGCAAAAAGGCTCTGGAGAAGAAAAGTCAGGCAGTCATTGATCTGCATAAACGCTTAAATAAAATTGTTACG
Organism: Deltaproteobacteria bacterium; assembly: GCA_030595135.1. Taxonomy (GTDB): domain Bacteria; phylum Desulfobacterota; class Anaeroferrophillalia; order Anaeroferrophillales; family Tharpellaceae; genus Tharpella. The sequence continues at coordinate 2,699 of JAUVDU010000124.1, forward strand.
GTGCTGCCGGAAAAACTCGCCGATCTGGCGAATCCGGCCCTGGCAAAGATGGGAAAAGAGACCACAATCACCCCATCTCAACTACTCGCCTACTGGCAGCAAGCGATCTCCTATAAACTTGATCGTCAGGCTCTTGCCGGTCTTGATCTGTTTTATCAAACCGCCAAAGATCTTGGTTTGATTGACAAAGTTCCCCAACTTGATTTTTTCCCAAAAAATCTGAACAACTAACTTGATTGTAACTATTCAGCGTAAGTAAAGAAGTACCGTATATTGATGAATTTCAGTAAATTCAGGGGACATAACCCGATTCTCCGAAGGAAATCGGGTTATGTCCCCTGAATTTGCGAGTTAGCTGAATAGTTAACTTGATTTCAAAACTTTTATAGGATACATAAAAAAGCATATGGATAAACCAACATTTACCCCATTAATCGAAGCCTCGACCCAATTGCAGGAACTCTTAACCACGGTTTGCAACAACTGCGGCCCGGCTCTGGAAGAAGCGGTCAAAACTTGCTGTTCAGCCTTGCAACAAGGGAAAAAGATTCTCTTTTTCGGCAATGGCGGCAGTGCCACCCAGGCTCAACATCTGGCGGCCGAACTGATCAACCGTTTTCTACTTGACCGGCGGCCGCTGGCCGCCCTGGCTCTAACTTGTGACTCAGCCGTGGTCACCTCAATTGCCAACGACTACTCTTTTTCCGAACTTTTTGTCCGCCAGCTTGAAGGTCTCGGCCAAGCCGGAGATATCGCCATAGCTCTGACCACCAGCGGGACTTCGGCAAATATTATTGCCGGTCTAAAACGAGCCCGAGAACTAAAAATGACGACCATCGGCCTCCTCGGCCGTGACGGCGGCGACTGCCTTGAACTTTGTGATATAGCTCTCTTAGTACCCAGTACCAACACCGCCCGCATCCAGGAAATTCACCTTCTTTTAGGTCACCTGCTCTGCGGCCTAGTCGAAAAGAAAATGGTTTTATGAAATGGAAAATATTGAGCTCGACAAAAGCAAACTGACCACCTACCCGCTGGCATCGCGCCCGAGCAAAGTCAGTGTAAATCATTTTGCGAGAAAACTGACCGGAAAAGAGAGCGTTGCCGGTCTGCTTGATAAATTGCCCGGCTTTCTCGCCGCCGATGACTTGAAAAGTGTCATCGGAGCTATTGTTTCAGCCCACCAACGACAGCGCCCCATCCTGCTCGGCATGGGCGCCCATGTCATCAAGGTGGGACTGACACCGCTGCTTTTACAACTCCTTGAAAAAGGCGTGTTGACCGGCATAGCCCTCAACGGAGCCGGGATTATCCACGACTTTGAACTCGCTTATGCGGGCCACACCTCGGAAGAGGTCGCCGACGGCATAACCGGCGGCAATTTCGGCATGGCCCAGGAGACCGGTGAACTTTTAAATCGAGCCATCTTGCTCGGAGACCGGGAGGGCCTTGGCTTAGGGGCTGCCATTGGCCGGATGATCTGGGAAGAGAAACTACCGCATCGTGAATTGAGCCTTTTAGGACAATGTTATCGCATGCAGATTCCGGTCACCGTCCATGTCGCTATCGGTACCGATATCATTCATATGCATGCGGCCGCCGACGGAGCCGCTATCGGTCGCACCAGTTTAAGGGATTTTGATAAATTCTGTAACCTGGTGGCTCAACTTGAAGATGGCGTTTACATCAATCTCGGTTCGGCCGTAATTCTGCCCGAGGTTTTCCTAAAAGCGATCTCACTGGTTCGTAACCTCGGACATCAAGTCAATAATCTGACCACCGTCAACATGGATTTCAACCGCCACTACCGATCTTTTGAAAATGTCGTCAAACGACCGACCCTCGGCAGTGGCCAAGGCTACCAACTTATCGGCCACCATGAAATTATGTTCCCCCTGTTGGTTGCGGGAATTTTGGCCCAACTTGATGATTGAATAAAAGGAAAAAACAATGGATCTATCGACCTACCGTATCGGCATTATCGGCGGCGGCAATATGGGTAAGGCCATCATCAAAGGCCTGCTCACAGCCCCTGAAAGCCCGACCCTCTTAACCTGGGATGCAGCAAGTGACTGCCGCAAGCTATTAAAGGAGGAGTTGCAAGTTCCGCTGGCCCAAGATAACCGGAAGCTTGTTTTAAACAGTGATATTATTATTCTCGCCGTCAAACCGCAAATCATCGATCCGGTGATGAACGAGATCGCAACCTCACTAACAGCCGACAAGCTGCTCATCTCAATCGCTGCCGGAGTACCCTGCAAACGTCTTGAGAAACCATTACAAAACCCGGTTCCGACAATTCGCATTATGCCCAACACCCCGGCCCTGATTAACCGGGGCATCTCAGCGATTGCGGCCGGCTCCCATGCTCAAGAAAAGCACTTGGAAATCACCCAAACCATATTTTCCTGCCTGGGCGAAACCGCCCTGGTTCCGGAAAACGCAATGGACATGGTAACCGCCGTCTCCGGCAGCGGGCCGGCCTACGTTTTCCTGGTTATTGAAGCTCTGCTTGATGCCGCCGTTGGTCTCGGTCTGGCCCGAGATTTAGCTCGTAAACTGGTGATTGAAACCGTTCTCGGCTCAACTGAACTACTCAAAGAGAGCGGTAAACATCCAATGGAATTAAAGGATATGGTGACTTCGCCCGGCGGCACCACGATTGCGGGCCTGGCTGAACTCGAAAAAAACGGCCTCCGCCACGCCTTCAACGAAGCCTTAAAAAGTGCCTGCAAACGTTCGCAGGATTTAGGTAAATAACATGCAAGAATTAATAAAGAAAATTAATCAACTTAAAAAAGATCGCCAGGCAGTTATTCTGGCCCACAACTATGAACCCCCGGAAATCCAGGATATTGCCGACATAATCGGTGATTCCCTGGGTTTAAGCGTCGATGCGGCCCGGCTTGAAAATCCGGTAATTGTTTTTTGCGGGGTTCGTTTCATGGCCGAAAGTGCCGCTATTCTGGCCCCTGATAAAAAAGTGCTCCTGCCCCGCTTGGACTGCGGCTGTGGTCTGGCAGATATGGCGGAAGCTGCGGCTTTACAAAAAATGCGCCGGGAGAAACCCTCCGCCGTGGTTGTCACCTATGTCAACTCTTCGGCCGAAGTCAAGG
>JAUVDU010000323.1 GCA_030595135.1 Deltaproteobacteria bacterium
TAACCCTTCAAAATCCGTTTGGCTGAATCATCAAGGACGTCGGTCAGGAAGGGGACGCCGGTTACGGTTTCGGTCTCCCGGTTACCGGAGAAGAGTTCATCCCGAGTGATATCGTTAACGTTGAATTTCCGGGCACCGGCAAGCAGCTGCTGGAGACCGGCGGCCAATTTGTCAGCCATGGTGAACATGGCGATGGCACCGTAGGGGATATTTTTCATCTCATCGGCTCCGACTTTTTTCGCAACATCGTAGTAGCCGGCAAAAATCTCATCAGCGGAACGTCCGTATTGAGCAACGCTCGCCGGTAGAGCGTCCCAGTTGCCGCTTAAGCGTTGGCGCTCATCCGGTTTGACGACGCCTTCAATGTTGGCGCCGAGATAGCCGGGGATCATTACGGCCCGACCCATGAGGGCGAGTTTTGTGAACGGAGCTCCTAAAGAGAGGGTTTTGAAGATATGGTCTTCGCGAGAGAAACCGCCGCCTAGGCAGAGATCGACAACTTTAGAGCCCTGGTTGGCCAAAATACTGGCATATTCATAAGCTTTGGAATGTAAGTGAATTGAAGGTACACCCCAAGTTTCCATCATGTTCCAGGGACTCATGCCGGTGCCGCCGCCGGAACCGTCAATGGTCAAAAGGTCAAGTTTGGCTTCGGTTGCAAACTTGATCGACATAGCCAGAGCTTCCATGCCGTAGGAGCCGGTTTTCAACGTAATCCGTTTGTAACCCAAACCACGCAGATAGTCGACTGAGTTCATGAAATCTTCCTTGACCTCATCAACCCCATTAAGATTGGTGTAGCCTAAGCGGCTATGACGGGCGAAGGAGCGAATGGCGCCATGTTTGAAGGCTTCCTGGACTTCCGGCAGCGTCGGATCGGGATCAACGATGTAGCCGCGACCTTTGAGGAACTGGGCATATTCAATACTGGTTACCTGGATTTCGCCGCCGATATCCTTGGCTCCCTGGCCCCATTTAAGTTCGATGATGACTCTTTCGCCGCCGTATTTGTTGACAATATATTCAGCCACGCCGTTGCGTGTATCTTCAACGTTCATCTGGACGATAATGGCGCCGTAACCGTCGTAGTAGCGCAAGAAAGTGTCGATGCGGCGGTTAAGTTCGGGAGCGTTGACAATTTTACCATCTTTAAGAACTGATTCTTTGTCAACTCCGACAACATTTTCGCCAACTACAATCGGAAAACCGACCAGAGCTGCGCCGACGGCAAACGATTCCCAATATTTGGCGGCGATGAAGGTTGAGCCGAGGGCACCGGAGAGCAGCGGAATCCGGCATTTGGTTTTCATCTCCTGACCGAATTCGGTCTCGATATTAACATTCGGAAAGATACAGTCATCAGGATCGTTGGTCAGTCCCTGAGCCAAACCATGAGCGCCGTAGTTGTAACCCTGAATCCGCAGAGAGTTATAATTTACCCCGACATGGGTGGTGTTAGCGCTGCCGGCGGTAATTGTGCCGAAATCTCTCGGATAGAGGAGTTTACGACCTCTGATGCTTGAAAGCCAGGTTTCACATTTTCCTTTGCAGTCGGATCGACAGAGTGTGCAAAGACCTGATTCACAAGGGTTGCCCCGGTTAGTAGTGCCTAGAGCATCATTTGATTTCGGCCATTGGATCATAGTGGACTCCTTTTTTTAAAGTACTAAGTGATGTTAGTGGCAAGTGGTTGCCGTATGAGAGATGATCGTGAGCCTCTATCATTATCTATTATTCCCTGTCAATAGATAATATAAACTTTTTTCAACAGTGTAATAAAAATGTTTTATTTTTTAATTATTCGGCAATTTTGCCGAATAATTTTAGCTTGCATATTATAAACTTATGTCAAATTAGCATGCTGCTTCCTTGACCTACCAGGCTCGATTTTTGCTGCATATTTTAGGTTCTTTCGGATATTCTATATATAATAAAATATTTAGAATTTTACAATAGTATTGTAAGGCAATGAAATTATATTTGTTTTACAAATATTACCATGAAGAACAATAGCATTTAACTAAAAGCAACCACGATTAACGGAACAATATTGCAATCGGGTTTTCAATTTTGCAAATGGGCTGAATAATTACAAAATATATTACACAGGGTTTAAAAATGAAGAAACTAATACTCTCCATACTGGTTTTGTTTTCTTTTGTAGTTGCTCATAATGTTGCTGCTACGGAGCAAACAGTTGAAATTGCAGGTGGTCTTAATTATTTGCAGGCTTCGCAAAACCTTGACGGGTCATGGGGCGATGCTACAACAAGTTCCGATATCCTGCCGACGACGGTTGAAGTATTCAGGGTATTGGGATTGCAGGAAGAAACCGGTCTTGTTTGGCAGAATGCAAAATCATGGCTTTCAGTGCAAAATCTTACGACAACCGAACAATTGGCCTCAAGAATCATTGCCCTTTCCGCACCCGGCGGCGACCTTGATCGCCTGCTTTTCGTTGTTGACGAAATACGGCTTGTCTGGGGAGGGGCGGTCGGCTACGACGTCAACAACCTGGATACGGCTCTCGCACTTCAGGCCTTAAGCTCCGTTGATTCATTGAACCAAACTACTATCGGTTATGCGATAAATTACCTGCTTTCAACCCAAAACGACGATGGCGGTTGGGGCTTGGATCAGGGTTTGGAAAGCAATATTTACATAACCGCCCAAGTTGTTATGACGTTCCAAAAATATAAAACGGTTTTCGTTATTGATGGGCCGATTGATAATGCCGTCCAATACCTGCAGGCGCACCGGCAGGCGGACGGTGGTTTCGGGGAGGTCGCATCGGAAATTCCGGAGACGGCCCTGTCCTATCTGGCCCTTTATCGAGCAGATGTCGCCGGCGCGGTATTGGGCGATATCGTTCAATACCTAAAAGGCAAACAGGCGGCTGACGGCTCCTGGGATCAAGATGTTTTTAAAACTGCTTTGGCTCTTCGTGCATTGACTTTATCGACCTTGCCGTTACCGGCCAAAATCTCGGGAACCGTGATGGATGATGATGGCGACGGCCTTCCAATTGGAGGCGTTACGGTGGAGTTATCCGGTCAAACTGTCGACTGGACAGCCACCGCCTCCGACGGAGTATTTCTGTTTGCCGATCTTCCGGCCGGTACTTACTCGCTGTCGTTTTATTAGTCTCTTTTCAAGGTTAAAACCACCGCCTT
>JAUVDU010000029.1 GCA_030595135.1 Deltaproteobacteria bacterium
GAACCCGTGATTTTACCGGTTTTTGCCTTGAAGCCGTTTGTGGTCAACCTGGCGGATAAAAAGCGGCGTTATCTTAAAGTGACGATGAAACTTGAACTCAGCAACGAAGAGTTGCTTGAAGAAATCGATAAGCGCCGAGCCCAGCTCAGAGATGTGGTGTTGACGTTGCTCAGCTCCAAAACGGCGTCAGAAATTGGTACCTTGGAGGGTAAGTTCTTGCTCCGTCAGGATATTATCAAACGGGTAAATGTCAACTTGGTTACCGGTAAGGTTACTAAGGTTTATTGGGAAGAATTTGTCATACAATAGATGGCGTTAGCCATCACGAGATTTTTGTTTTATCGGGGTAGGTTTTTTTATGAGTCAGGTTCTATCGCAGGATGAAATTGATGCTCTGTTGCAGGGGGTAGGGGGCGGTGAAGTTGAAACCGAAACCGATGAGCCGCCGGCAGACGATGAGTTTCAATCGTATGATCTGACTAGTCAGGAGCGGATTATTCGGGGTCGGATGCCGACTCTGGAGATCATTAATCAGCGTTTTGCCCGAACTTTTAGAACTTCGCTTTCAACCTTATTGCACAAGGTTATTGATGTTACTCCTCTGGTTTCAGATATGATGAAATTCGGGGAATTTCTGAAAACAATTCCGGTGCCGGCCAGTATCCACCTGTTTAAAATGGAACCTTTGCGGGGGATGGCTCTGGTAATTGTTGAGAGCAAGCTGGTTTTTTCCCTGATTGATATGTTCTTCGGTGGCGGTGGTCGAGATACGGTCAAGGTTGAGGGGCGTGATTTTACCGCTATCGAAGAACGAGTTGTGCGAAAAGTGGTGGAAGCTGCCCTGGTCTGTATGGAGGATTCCTGGAGTCCGATAGAGGATATCCGTTTTTCCTTTATTCGTTCGGAGATTAACCCTCAGTTTGTGACCATCGTGCCACCCAGTGATGTGGTGATACTTTCGACCTTTACTCTGGAGATGGAGGAGTTCTCTGGAGCGATTACGGTCTGTATTCCCTATTCGTTGGTTGAACCGTTGCGCAATAAACTTTATACCGGTTTTCAAAGTGAACGCTTAGAGGTTGATGTTATATGGTTACGGCGTTTGGTCAGCCGGATGTTGGCGGTTGAAGTTGGTTTCTCGGCAACCTTGGGGACCACTGAAATAACGGCCCGTCAACTTCTTGAGATGAAAGTTGGAGATGTTGTTCCTCTACGCCAGGATGCCACCGAAATGATGCAGGTCTATATCGAGAAATGTCTTAAATATCGGGCGGTGGCCGGGACATCTAAGGGTTCCAAGGCGATAATGTTAAAGCAGAAAGTGAGAGGATAAGAGGTGCCCTGATGGACGATCTTTTTGATCAAGTAAAAAAAGAGCTGGAAGAGAATAGCGGAATTGAGGATGCAGCTGAAGCGGAGAAAGCTGCCCCGGAGCAGAGTGCCCAGGATTTGATTGATGATATTTCTTGGGATGATGTCGCCGGTGAACTTGAAGAACAGCGGGATATGATTAAGGATGAGGCGGCCGGTAAAGCGGCAGCTTCCGGCGGTGAGGGAGATGTTGCGGCCGGTGCTGTTGATGACGGTCTGCTGTCGTCTCTTAGTGTCGAGCAGCGTCAGCAATTGCCGCCGAATATCGGTTTTATTCTCGATATTCCGTTGCAGCTTTCGGTTGAGATCGGGCGGGCGCGGATGATTATCAATGATCTTCTCCAGCTCGGCCAGGGGTCAGTGATTGAACTTGAAAAGCTGGCCGGAGAACCTTTCGATGTTCTCGTCAATAATAAATTGATTGCTCGCGGGGAAGTGGTTGTGGTCAATGAAAAATTTGGTATTCGTCTGACCGATATCATCAGTCCGACTGAGCGCATTGAACAGCTTAAATAGGCTCAGAGCCATATGAAGTTAATCAATAAAAATTGCCGCAGCCTGTTTCTGCGTATATTCCTGATGTTCGGAGTTCTGCTTATTGGGAGTCTCTGCAACAGTTCGGTCGGGGCGGCGGAGCTTGGTTTTAAAGCGATTGATAAGAGGATGCTTTTTTCGATTCCCTATGAAACCGTGCCTGAGATCAATGCCCTGTTTTTCGATCATGGAGAACGTGTAGTCCTATCTTTGCCGTCATCGGGTCTGAAAGTCGGGATTCAGGAACAGCCTCTTGATGATGACTGGGTGACGGCTTTCGGGATCGAAAGTGACGGCCAGGAGTTGCGTTGGTATTTAAAAAAACGTGACCCGGCACTCAGGGTAAAATCTTTTCTTGCTTTAGAGCATAAAAACTCTGCTTTACAGGTTGTGCTTCTGAAAGAATATCGATCCTGGAGTGCTCCGATTCGTGCAGATAAATCTGTTGTTTTGACCCCTGAGGCCGAGGTGTCGGACGAAACTCAAATCAGTGGCAAAATGTCTCGGGTTAAACAGTTGTTGGAGCGGTCGGATGGGGGGGACGATAAGGTTGCAAGTGAGGTTGATGGTACCGCCAAATCACCTCCCTCACTTATGATGTCAGGCCTGCGGAGTTTGATTGCTCTGGTTTTTCTGGTTCTGGTTATTGTCGCGCTCTCCATGTTGTTGAAACGTTATCGCAGAGGCCGCGGCGGCTTTGGCAGTTCCGGTATAGTCAAAGTTTTGGGGATAGAGACGGTTACCGGCAAGCATCAGGTGATGTTGCTGGAATTGCTTGACGAAGTTATGGTCGTTGGTGTCTCCGGCGAGCAGATGACGGTGTTAACGACAATTAACGATCCCGGTAAGGTTGAGGAGTTGCGTCTGCTTAAAGATGGCAGCCAAAGCGGTAAGCGGTTTGGCGGTTACCTGAAAGGTCTTTTGGAAAGGGAGCCGGAAACGGAGGAGATAATGCCGGTTTCGACTTCCGGAAATGCGGTTGCAACTGCGGCTTATCAGCGTTCGCCAACGGTTACGTCGGAGGAGTTGTCGGAAAAATCGGACGAGATGCCGGAAAATTATCAGGAAGTGGTCAGCCAGATTAAAGATCGCCTCAACAGCAGCGATAGGAGTCGGTTGGAATGAGACCTGCTTTTTTCCTGACCGGTTGCTTGTCGGTTCTATTCATATTTCTGTTGGCGACGGTTGCCGGTGCGGCTCAGGAGGTTACGATCCCGACCATACAGATCGGGGTTGGAGCCACTAACGACCCCGCCCAGGTTTCGATTGCTATTCAGGTGCTGCTCCTGCTGACGGTTCTGGCCCTGGCTCCGTCAATTTTGATTTTAATGACCTCTTTTACCCGTTTGGTCATTGTTTTTCATTTTCTTCGCCAGGCGGTCGGTACGCAAACGATGCCTCCGAACCAAGTGCTGGTGGGCTTAAGCCTCTTTCTTACCTTCTTTATTATGTATCCGGTTTTTAATCGAATTAACCAGGATGCTTTCCAACCCTATGTTGCGCAAAAGATCGGCCAGGAAGAGGCTTTTACTCGGGCTCTTGCTCCCTTGCGGCAGTTTATGTTCAAGCAGACCCATGAAGATGATTTGGCGATGTTTATCTCGATGGCCAAGGTTGAGAGACCGCAAACTTTTGCCGATATTCCGACCCATGTTTTGATCCCCTCGTTTATTGTAAGTGAGTTGAAGACGGCTTTTCAGATCGGCTTTCTTATCTATATTCCTTTTTTGATGCTCGACATGGTGGTTGCCAGTGTGCTTTTGTCGATGGGGATGATGATGTTACCGCCGGTAATGATTTCCCTGCCGTTCAAGTTAATTCTCTTCGTCATGGCCGACGGTTGGCGCTTGATGGTCGGTTCGTTAATGCAGAGTTTTTAGTGCCTTACAGGTTGTTTTTTTGTTTTAAAAACAAGAAAACGTTCTGATAAGAGCACTTACTTGCGGGTTCCCCCGCGTTGAGGAATAAAAAATGACTCCTGAATTTGTTGTGGCTCTGGCCAAAAGTGCGATGGAGACGACTTTGCTGATCTGTGCCCCGATGCTGGGCACCGGCCTGGCGGTTGGACTTCTTGTTAGTATCTTTCAAGCTGTAACCTCGATTCAGGAGATGACTTTGACCTTTGTTCCGAAGATCGTTATCGTTTTTCTCGCGGTCATCTATTTTTTCCCCTGGATGCTTCAATATATGGTCGATTTTACGACCCGGATTATGCTCTCTATTCCCCATGTAATCCATTAGGATGAAATGAATTTTTTGCCGGTCATAACCGTTGCCGATGTTGGCCATTTCTTTCTTCTGCTGACCCGAATCAGTGCTCTTATCTTCTTTTTTCCGGTTTTGAGTAATCAGGCGGTGCCGCGAACCCTGAAGGCTGCTTTTTCTATGCTTATAGCCCTGCTCTTTTTTAAGGTTGTTCCAGAAATTGCTGGAGCTCCGTTATTTAGTCGGGAGTTGATTGAGATTGCTCTGGCCGTACTCCGCGAAATGGTGATTGGTATGCTCGTTGGTCTGCTTGGCGGCTTGCTTTTTGCCGCAGTTCAGACCGCCGGTCAGATGATCGGTTTTCAGATGAGTTTCGCCGTGGCCAACGTCGTCGATCCGGTGACCAGTTTGCAGGTGCCGTTGATCGCTCAGTTCTATTATATGTTGGCAATGTTACTTTTTTTGGCTTTTGGGGCGCATAGATGGGTCTTTAAAGCCATGGCCGAGAGTTTTAATTTGATTCCGCTGGCCGGATTTACGCCGGGGGAGGGTCTGCTTGAGTTGATGCTGCGTTACTCTTCGGCAATTTTTTCCACTGCTATAAAGATTGCCGCACCCTTGATGGCGGCCCTGCTGCTCAGTGATGTAAGTCTCGGGGTTGTGGCCAGAACGGCGCCGCAGATGAATATCTTTATTGTCGGAATGCCTTTGAAAATTCTTTTGGGTATGCTCTTGATGAGTTTTTCCTTTCCCTATCTGACTACCCTGTTGGAGGGGCTTTATCGACTTCTTTTTAATGATATTATGATTATGCTCAGAGCCTCCGGGGGAGGCTGATAATGGCTAAAGATCCGAGTAAAACCGAAAAACCGACCGGAAAAAAGCTTGGTAAATCCCGGGAAGAGGGGCAGGTCGCCAAAAGTCAGGAGATCGGATCGGCCTTTATTCTGATTGGAGGTCTGGCCTACCTGTTCTTTGCCGGCGGTCGTTTTCTGGCTGTGCCAAACGAACTTATGCGCTATGTTTTTCAGGATGCCATGCAACTAGAGGTTAATCCGGCAACGGTTTATAATCTTTTGTTGCTGACCATTCGCGAGATGTTTTTTCTGCTTATTCCTTTTATGTTGTTGTTGGTTTTTGTCGGACTCGTTGCAAATTTGATGCAGGTGGGAATCAAGGTAACTCCGAAAGCGATAAAGCCGAAGTTTTCCAAACTTAATCCGGTCAGTGGCTTTAAGAGTAAATTTCTTTCACTCAGACCGTTGGTTGAATTGGTGAAATCATGCCTTAAAATTGGCTTGCTCGGTTATATTGCCTATAGTGTCTATCGGCAGAATTTTGCCGGTTTTTTCAGCCTGACTAATCAGCCTGTGGGTATGATTCTGACCTTTATCGCTAGAGTTGCTTTTCAGATTCTCTGGCGTTGCGGGCTCTTGATGTTGTTGCTGGCATTTTTTGATTATATTTACCAGCGTTGGGACTTTATGGAAAATCAAAAGATGACTAAGCAGGAGGTCAAGGATGAGATGAAACAGGCGGAGGGTGATCCGCAGGTTAAATCTCGTATTCGCAGTATGCAGATGAGTGCGGCTCGTCAGCGCATGATGCAGGATGTGCCGAGAGCCGATGTCGTGATTACCAATCCGACCCATATTGCTGTGGCTCTGCTTTATGATCAGGATGGTTCGGAGGCTCCGTTAGTGGTGGCCAAAGGGGCTGGCCTGATAGCCGAGAAGATCAAGAAGGTTGCTCGCGAACATGGTGTTCCGGTGGTTGAAAATAAGGCTTTGGCTCGTCTACTCTTTAAAACCGTGGCCCTTAACCAGATGATTCCCGAAACCCTCTATCAGGCGGTAGCCGAGGTCTTGGCTTATATCTACCGTCGAGACGAAGCTCAGGCGAGTGCGTAATTATAATGGCTGAATCAGCAAATAAAACATCATTTATAGGCATGATCGCGAACAAGGATGCGATCATGGCTTTTGCCGTGATCGCTATCTTGATGATTATGATCGTGCCTTTGCCGACGGTCTTGCTTGATACCTTTCTGTCGATGAATATTTGTATTGCCATCATTATTCTGTTGATCTCGTTGTATCTGCTTAAAGTGTTGGAATTTTCGATTTTTCCGGCCTTGTTATTGGTGGTTACTCTGTTTCGACTCTCATTGAATGTGGCTTCAACCCGTCTGATTCTACTCAATGGAGATCAGGGAACTGATGCCGCCGGTCAGGTGATTAAGGCCTTTGGCCAATTTGTCGTCGGTGGTAACTATGTTGTTGGAACCATTATCTTTGCCATTCTGGTAATTATTAATTTTATGGTGATCACCAAAGGTTCCGGTCGGATAGCGGAAGTGACGGCGCGGTTTACGCTGGATGCTATGCCGGGAAAACAGATGGCTATCGATGCTGATCTTAATGCGGGCATGATCAGCGAAGATGAAGCTCGGGGACGGCGTCTGGAGATCCGTCGGGAAGCCGATTTCTTTGGCGCCATGGATGGTGCTGCCAAATTTGTCAGCGGTGATGCAATAGCTGGTATTATTATCACCTTGATCAATATTGGGGCCGGTTTTGTGATCGGCGTTATGCAGCAGGGGATGTCGGCGGCCGAGGCGGCGGCAACCTACACGACGTTGACGGTTGGCGATGGTCTGGTCAGTCAGATTCCGGCTCTGATTATCTCGACGGCTTCCGGTATTCTGGTTTCACGTTCAGCAGCGGAAGGCAGTATGGGGAGTGATCTGGTGCGCCAGGTAACCGCCTATCCTAAGGTTTTGAGTCTGGCTGCTGTGGCCCTCCTGCTCTTTGCCCTGATTCCGGGTTTGCCTAAACTCTCATTTTTTTCACTGGCGGCGCTGGTCGGGTTGGTCGCATTTCTTTTGCAAAAAGAGCAGGTGGCTGAGAAAGAGGCCCAGGCTGAGATGGTTGAACGAGAGCAAGAGCAGGCCGAAACCGCGAGTAAAGATGAGCCTGAAGCGGTTGAAAAATTGTTGGTTATGGATACTCTGGAGTTGGAGGTTGGTTATGCTCTGATCGCTCTGGTTGACGAAGCCCAGGGTGGGGATCTGTTAGAACGGATCAAGTTGATTCGACGTCAGTTTGCAATTGATCTGGGGATGGTTATGCCCTCGATTCATATTCGTGATAATCTTCAATTAAAGCCCAACTGCTACTCTTTTAAAGTCAAAGGAAATGTCGTGGCCGAGGGTGAGATTCTGGTGGGTTACTGTCTGGCTATGGGCAGTGATGGTAAAAGTCCGGATATAAAGGGAATCGCTACGACTGAGCCGGCTTTTGGCTTGCCCGCGATGTGGATTGAAGAGCGCCAGCGCGAACGAGCCCAGCTGGCCGGTTATACCGTGGTTGACCCTTCGACCGTAGTTGCGACCCATCTAATTGAAAAGATTAAACTTTTTCTGCATGAACTGCTCAGTCGCCAGGATGTTCAGAAATTGGTCGAAAATCTGGCCCAGCGTTATCCCAAGGTGGTGGATGATATTGTGCCTTCGGTGGTGCCTTGGGGAACCTTGCAGAAGGTTTTGCAGAATCTTTTGCGAGAACAGGTTTCGATTCGAGATTTGATGACAATTTTGGAGACCATGGCTGACTATAGTACCCAGGTTCGGGATATTGATGTTTTGACCGAATATGTGCGTCAAGATCTCTCGCGCACGATTGTCGGCGGCTATCTTTCCGAGGACAATCGTCTCTATGTGACCACCTTGGAACCGGCTTTGGAGGAGCAGATTAATTCCTCGATTCAGAGAACTGATCATGGGGCCTTTTTAACTCTTGATCCGGGTATCGTTTATGCTATGGTTGAGCAGTTTCGGAATCTTCAGGAGAAATTTGACCAGGTCTCAGCCAAGCCGGTATTGCTCTGTGTGCCGATTGTGCGTTTTCACCTTAAGCGTCTGTTGGAGCGGTTTGTTCCCGGTCTGGCGGTTCTTTCACACAATGAAGTGCCTTCACAGGTGACGGTTCAAGCCTTAGGACGGATCAGCAACACTCCCGGAGGCGGCAGTGCGGGTTAAACGTTTTTACGGCAGGGACAGTACGGCGGCTTTAAATGCGGTAAAACTTGCCTTCGGCCAGGATGCGGTTATTCTGGAGACGATCAAGTTGCCGGAGACTGAAGCTGAGTCGCGAATTGAAATCCTGGCTGCAGTTGATTATGATCCCACGCTCAAAGTTGCCACTAGAACAGAGGGGAAGGTGGCAAATATTGATAACGAAGGGTGCCTTGGTGAAACAGAGGTAAAACCTGAATTCGATTCAGATGCAAGTTTAAAAAATGGTGATTCTTTTGTCGACCGTTCACTTGAGGGCGGTGTCGGCAAATCTGCATATGATCGGTTGCGTCAGGAGCTCTCTCAGGTTAAAGGTCTAATGGGCCGCCTGTTGGTTGGCAGTGGTCTTAATGACGGTTGGACACACCCCTGTTTTGCCGAGTTGCTGGCGCAACTGCTGGCGCGCAAGGTGAGTTCCGAGATTGCTCATGATCTGTTAGCGCAAACCCACACCAGGGTCAGCGGGCAGCTTGGCTTTGCAAGATCGGAAAGTTATACCATGGCTTTAGTTAAAGCGACTCTGGCTCGTCAACTGATGGGGCGGGTGGAAGTGCTTAAGCGGGTGGATATGGCGCGGGTTATTACCTTGGTGGGCCCAACCGGTGTGGGTAAGACCACAACTCTGGCAAAGCTTGCGGCCTCTTTTATGGCATCCGGTGAGCGGGTTGCCCTGATTTCGGTGGATACTTTTCGTTTAGGCGCTGCCGAGCAGATTAGAGAATATGGCCGCCGCCTTAAAGCGCCGGTTGAAATTGTTAAAGATAGCCGGGAATTACTTGATGCGCTCAAAACTTTTTCCGGTTTTGATCGGGTTCTGGTCGATACTATGGGGCGTAGTTCGCGCGACCATGCGGGTTTAGCCGCTCTTTACCGGGTTTTGAAAGTCGTAGCCGGTGATACCTTTCTGGTTTTGCCGGCGGCTCTGCAGGAAGAGGATCTGTTGGAAAATCTGGTTCACTTTCGTTCCTTTGGCTGTCGGGCTCTGCTTTTTACGAAACTCGATGAAACCCTGTGTTACGGCTCAGTTCTTAATGGTTTAAGCTATGCCCGTTTGCCCTTGAGTTTTTTTACTGATGGTCAGCAGGTGCCCGAAGATCTCGAAACCGCCAGTGCTGAGCGCTTAGCGGATCTGTTGTTGGACATTGTGTAAATCATTGTAACTATTCAGCTTGAGTAGAGAAGCACCGAATATTGATGCATTTTAGCAAATTCTGGGGACATAACCCGATTCTCCGAAGGAAATCGGGATTGTGTACCCTGAATTTGCGGGTCAGCTGAATAGTGACAAATAATTAATTTTTGAGGTATATTTTATGGATCAGGCGTCGGCATTACAAAAGTCAACTTCGTCAGTGAAGGTGATTGCCGTGGCCAGCGGTAAGGGTGGGGTTGGTAAAACCAATACGGTTATTAATTTGGCCACCTCTTTAGCGGCTATGGGAGATCGAGTGATGGTTCTTGATGCTGATCTGGGCTTGGGCAATCTCGATGTTATGCTGGGTTTGGCTCCGGAGTATAATCTTCAGCATCTTTTTTCCGGCGAGAAAAATCTCGATGAAATAATTGTTGAAGGGCCCCGGGGGATTAAAATTATTCCAGCTGCCTCCGGGATTCAGGAGGTGACTCACAGCGGTACCCGAGAACAGAGTATCCTGATGGAACAGATGAGTCAATTTGCCGAGAAGATCGATTATCTTTTTATTGACGCGGCGGCCGGTATCTCAGATATGGTGACCAGCTTTGTTCGGGCGGCTGACGCGGCCCTGATTGTGGCGACTCCGGAACCTACCTCAATGACTGATGCCTACGCCTTGATGAAAGTACTTTGTAATCGTTACGGGGAGAAAAAATTCTATCTTCTGCTTAATCAGGTTTCCGGTGAGTCGGAAGCCCGGCGGGTTTACACTCATTTGAGTCGGGTTGGCGAAAAATTTCTTGACATCACGTTGGTTTTTTTGGGATATATTCCCAAAGATACGAATGTACCGATGGCTGTTTGCCGACAGCAGGCGGTGGTTGAGTATAAATCCGAATCACCGGCTAGTCAGGCTTTTGTTGAAGTGGCCCGGCGTCTGCGGCGGTTGCCGTTACGTTCGAAAAGCGGTGGTTTGCAGTATTTCTGGCAACGTTTAATGGATGGCTGAAGTCGTGACTCAAAGTGAGGCCGGAAATTTTATTCTGGAAGAGAAGGTTTTGCTCAAAGAGTATCTGCCTCTCATCCAGCGTTTGGCCTACCGCCTGGTGTCGCGTCTGCCGGAGAGTGTTGAGGTTGATGACCTTGTCAACTCCGGGGTTCTCGGGC
>JAUVDU010000398.1 GCA_030595135.1 Deltaproteobacteria bacterium
GTCGACCGTGATGTTGCAGAGACCGATATGCTCACTTTCGCCTTCGGCATCGCTGCGGGCGTTGTTCTCGGCCTCTTTTCAGTAAAAATCGGCGGCGTTTCCGTCGGCCTGGGTTCGGCTGGCGGCCTGCTCACCTCGGGCCTTATCATCGGTTTCATGCACTCAGTCCGGCCCACTTTCGGCCGTCTGCCCGATGCCGCCCGCTGGATATTTATGGAGTTCGGCCTGCTCATCTTTATGGCCGGAGTCGGCCTGCGAGCGGGTGGTGATATTATCGAAACATTCATGAGTGCCGGTCCCAAACTTATTATTGCTGGCATCCTGGTCACCACTATCCCGGTATTGCTGGGCTATCTTTTCGGCCGCAAGGTCTTAAAAATTCCTGCAGTCCTACTTTTCGGTGCCATCACCGGATCAATGACCAGCGGTGCCTCTTTAAGCATTGTCACCAAGGTCGCCGACAGTTCGGTACCGGCTTTAGGTTATACCGGGGCCTACGCTTTTGCCAACGTTTTACTCACTATTGCAGGCAGCGTCATCCTGCTCTTCTAGGAGGCTGTCCGAAAATGCTCTTTTTCTTATCTCTTTAATCGGTTGCGCTTAATGATTGCAAACCCACTCTTCAGCCAACTCCAACATGCTCTCAAGAGCTGGAAGCATAAGCGTTTCAGGTTTTACCTCTGGACTATGGATGATCTTGGTCTGGCGTATGTTGCAACCCCGAAAGTGGCTTCGAATATCATTCGGAGCCTGATCCGCCAGCGCCAGGCCAAGGTTCTTTTTAATCATGATGAAGAGATAAAACATAACGAAGAATTTAAAGCAAAACTGGACAAAAAGATAAAACGCAACCTCAGACCGGCTCAAGTTGAGAGCTTGAAAGGTGACTTATATCTTTTCTCCTTTGTCCGAAATCCACTGGCTCGCCTCTACTCCTGTTATCGTGACAAGGTGGTTAACGCCGCAACCCGGCGCAGCCTTTGCACTTTGAGCCCTTACGGAATTAATTTCGGGATGAGCTTTGCCGAGTTTGTATTGCGGGTTGCTGAAATTCCTGACCCTAAAGCCAATGATCACTTTAGAAGCCTACACACATTCTTGACTTATCAGGGAAAATCATTTGTTGATTATGTGGGGAAAATTGAACATTTCAACCAGGACTGGCAGCCCTTGACCGAGAGATTCGGGCTGCAGACTCCCCCGCGTGATGAAAACAGCAGGCGCGTATCAGGCCCGAAAATCTCTTTTATTGACCTCCCCTACACCAGGGATATAGTGGACGCCGCGGTTAAGCGATATGCCCGCGACATCGAACTTTATGACTATGGCAATGAGATCGATTTTCTGATGGAAAATATCAAAAAAAAGGAAAAAATATGAACGAACTCTTTCAACATGCACTAACGAGAGCAACTACGGCAACTCGATGAGATCTTCAAAAGAACCGTTGTCATAGGTTTCCGAGCGCATAAAACGGGGCCGGTCGCCCATCTCATCAAAATCGTAATAGTCATACTCATAATCAAATTTGAAGGCATGAGGGCCATGGAGCAGGGGCAGCGTGAATGCAAAAATCTGACTATCCATATCAGAAATATATAGAGTCGGAGTGGAGGTTTTGGCAACCTCCACATTTTCCAGGTTAACCACGCTTAAATTAAGCTTAAAATAGTCGAGATCGGACGTATAGTCGTTTTGAATAACACCCACCAGCCTTAATTGATCTTCAAGCCGACCGACACTGTACTTGATACTGAAATTATAGACACTCATGCTCTGTTGCGTGAAAATCTTGCCGGTTACCGGCGGCTGCTTAACCGCCATCGGCGCACAAGCAGAAACCAAAAAAAGAGCAACAATTAAAAGTATCCCGGTAAACTTACTCATTTGCCACCTCCCAACTGGTCACCCAACTTCTTTATCTGTTCCATAATTCACCCTATCTTCTCCGACCGCCACCACCTCGATGACTCCCGCCACTGCGGCCGGAACTTGGTCGCGAGCGCTGCATGCTTCGACTTGGTTGCGAACTTCTTTGGCTCCGAAAATTATTAGTTCGCTGCGTCCCGCGCTGGCGTGACTGATAACTACTATTCAAATTGTCCGCCACTTTAAACTATGCCACATTATTCGAGACCTCCTTTATCAAGCTTTTCCGTCGCTCGAAAGCGATCTGCTTCGGGTTTTTCTCTTCGCGCCTGCACAATCACTTTGCCGGAACTGTCCCCGAGATCTTCAATAGCTTCAATAGCATTAATAATCAAATTAATAATAACCTGTTGCAGCTGAATTCGATCACCAAACAGCGGCGGCAGACCGCCGGCAATTTCAAATTTAAGTAAAATATTTCGCTCTTCAGCTTTGCTCCGAACAAACATTAGCACGTCCGGCATTACAACTTCAATCTTAAGACGTGACTGTTTAAACGACTCTTTTTTCAAAGCCATACGACGAATTCCGACGACGAATTCCGGACGAATTCCGGGGACACCAACGAATTCCGGCGAATTCCGGGGGACGAATTCCGGGCAACGAATTCCGGGGACACCATACCAATTAGAAACAGACAGAAAAAACAGGTGTAATGTCAAGAACTGAACCCGTCTTCACTC
>JAUVDU010000391.1 GCA_030595135.1 Deltaproteobacteria bacterium
AGACGTCATCCTGACTCTCTTTTGAGCCATCGGCGTGGTATTCAAGATGTTCGATCTCTTGGGCCAGTACCGCATGGGCATAAGGATAGGTTGAACGATTGATCTGTTCTATAAAAGGCGGAATTTCAGTTTCAGGTAAGCCGCTTGAAATTTGAGTTTGCTCTTTGGGCTCGGTTTCAATCGAATTTTTAGCCCGGCTTCCGGTCGGAAAAAGCAGGATGATGATTGCCGAAAGTAATAGAATCAGGCGTCCGCTGCGGCTTAAAATTAATCGGCTGGAATGGGGGAGCGCGGCCTTGAAATGATTATTTTTTTTTGACATGGTTTCCTTGTGAAGGGTATGTTAAATTTGGCAATCACTATATAGGTTAATGTATGCTCTTTTTATCATTGCCTTTTTAGGCTTTTCCAGAAGTTTGCTAACAACTTATTCACAGCTCTTGTGGATAGATTGAAAATCTCTTTACATTCTTTATAGATAGAACGCACTGTTCGGTTAAGTTGTTGATATTATTGAGAGTTACTTCTTAGCTATAACTATTATTTTTTAATTGACTTTATAATTTCTTAATAATTACAATAAATTAGAGCGCAAACAGGGTGAGTTGTTCACAGTCTGTAACCCCTTGTCACCATATATTGTAACGGTGTTTTGCGTGATCTTCTTAAGCGCCAAATTTTCGCAAAGCTTTAATTCTTGCGAGCAGTGGCGGATGGCTGTAGTGAAGAAAGACATATAGCGGGTGTGGGGTCAAGTTGGCAAGGTTGTCATGCCCCAATTTTTTAAGCGCGTTGATCATGGTTTCCGGTTGCCCGGTTGTTTGGGCCGCGAAGGCGTCGGCTTGAAATTCATGATGTCGGGAGAGGGCCTGAAAAAGAGGGTTTAAGATCATCTCTATCGGAGTAAAGAGAAGACTCGCAAAGATGAGGCCTGCGGCAATTGAAGCATGTTCCATGAAAAATGCTTGGTAGAGTGCGGGTTGTTTGATAAACCAGCCCAACAGGAAAAAGATAATCCCCTGGTGGATGATGGCAATCGTAGTCATGGTCAGAATATGTCTTTTTTTGTAGTGGCCGATTTCATGAGCCAGCACCGCCAGCAGTTCCTCGACTGAATGTTGTTTGATCAGGGTGTCGTAGAGGGCCACGCGGCGTTGGCGGCCGAAACCGGTAAAAAAGGCATTGCCTTTGCCGGAGCGTTTGGAGCCGTCGACCACATAGACATTTTCCAGGGGAAAATCGACCTCGTGACCGTAGGCCAGCAGAGCCTCTTTCAGTTCACCTTCCGGCAGCGGTGTAAATTTGTTAAAGAGCGGCATGATCCAGGTTGGGGCGATAAGTTGGATACCTAGTGTAAAGATGGATGTCACCAACCAAGCATAGAACCAGGCCAGTTCACCGGCACTCTGAAAAAACCAGATGATTCCGGCCAACAGCGGAGTGCCCAGAAGCAGGGCGAGAAAGATCCCTTTGATGCGATCCATAACGAAGGTTTTCCAGTTGGTGCGATTAAATCCGAACCGCTCTTCAATCACAAAAGTACTGTAGATCGAAAAGGGCAGGGACAAGAGCGTGTTGACGAGTAAGAGCAGGGCGATAAAAATAAGTCCGGAAAAGAGAATATTGTCGGTCTGGGAACGGCACCACAGATCAAGAAAGTTAAAACCGCCGAAAAACCAGAAACCTAAGGTTGCCGCCAGAGAAACAGCACTGCTGTAGTGTCCCAGAGCGGTGTTGACGCGAAGATAGTCACGGTTTTTGCGATAGCTTTTTTCATCAACAAGATCTGAAAACTCAGCGGGTGGAGTTGCCGATTGGTTTTTCAGGTTGAGATGGTCGGCAATTAAGCCTAAAAGATAATCGCCAATCAGAGCGATCAGGATGATTACAGCGTATTTATTCATTTTGTTTAAATCCGGGAGATGTTAGATTTTTCGTAACTATTCAGCGTAAGTAAAAAAGCTCCTAATTGTGATGGATTTCAGTGAATTCTGGGGACATAACCTGATTCTCCGAAGGAAATCGGGATTGTGTCCCCAGAATTTACGGGTTAGCTGAATAGTTACGATTTTTCGGAACAGAATTTGTAACTTAAGTGTATCTTTACGATGCTCACAAATGAATGTCAATATAAAAGGATTGCAATCAAATGCAGATTTGTCGTATCTATACAGATGCTAAGGGTGAAACCCATTTTTCTGAGATTGAGATTGAGCTTCAGGACGCCGGGGCGATTGGACTGCTTTCTCAGCTGGAGTCGGCCAGTGGTATAATTTTTCGTGAAACTGAGGGCAATTACCAATACCAATGGCACAATGCTCCACGGCGACAGTATGTGATTATCCTTGAAGGTCGAGTTGATTTTACGGTCTCTGATGGGGAGTGCCGCCGTTTTGGGGCCGGGGATGTGGTTTTGCTTGAGGATGTTACCGGCAAAGGTCACTGTAGTCAGGCTGTTGACGGTGAACGACGAAAATCAATTTTTGTGACACTTGATTAGGCTCTTACCAATTAACTTTTACGAAAAATGGGCAAAACTTTAAATTTCCACAGCTAAATTTGTGTTAATTTGTGTTAATCTGTGGTTAAAAAATCGGAACCACAAATGGACACAAATCAACACAAATAAAAGCAACCTTAT
>JAUVDU010000070.1 GCA_030595135.1 Deltaproteobacteria bacterium
CCATCCGGAAGATCAAACCAGGCCAGTTTTTCGGTCGGCAACGAGATTTCGGCCCAAAAAATATCGGTAGCCGCCAAAGTCGCAAGATGGGTCGAAGTTGAGACCTCTGAACCAAGATCGATATTTTCTTGCCGGACAATCAGATTGAACGGGGCCCGGATCACGGTTCGATCAAGATCAACCTGCGCCCTTTCAAGATCGGTTCGGGCCGACTTGATCAGAGCTTCAGCTTTGGCTAACTGAGGTTTACGCAAGGCCAGATCCCGGCTTGAAAGATCAAGATCTTCGGTCAGGCTGGTAATCAGTTCCCACTCTTGACGGGCCACCGTTTGACTGCCCTCTTCAATCCGCAGATCAGCCTCGGCCAGAGCCAGGGCGTCCTCTTTGCGCCGCAGATTGAACTGGTAATCGATATCATCAAGTTTAAGCAGGATTTCACCTTGACCAATAATCCCGCCGGGAATAAAATCGGGATGAAGATAGACCACCTGACCCGAAACCCGGGCCTGCAAGGTTATCTCGCTAGCCGGAACAATCCGCCCCTGGGCCTTGATCAGAACAGTTGCCGTACCCGGTAAAACCTCAACCACCTGCACCAGGGTTTCCATCTTTTTAGGTGCTTTGCGCTTGGCCTGGGGCTTGGTCTTCATAAGATAACGACTGACCATGAAACCGAACGCCAGAAGCAGGACAATCAGGCCCACCGCCAACAAACGCTGCCACCAGGGCCGCCGGGGTAGTTTGGTGTTGTTTGCGAGGTTGTTGTTGTTATTGTTAGTTTTCGACATACTTTAAACCTTCTCCATCAAAATCATCCAACCAGGAACCTCCTAGAGCTACATGAAGGGCTATTCGGGAGAGCATAAATTGTTTCTCCTGGGTGATAATATCGTGCTCAAGCTGCAAAGAGTTAAGTTCTTCATTTAAAACATTGATAAAGTCACTGCTGCCGTTCAAATAGCGACGCCGGGCCTCGCGCAAGGTCTGGCGGGAGAGGGCAAGTTGTTTGCGAAGTGAGTTAAGAGTTGCGGTAGTTTCCACTTCACGAGTCAAAGCATCCTCAACCTCAATCACAGCAGCAAAAACAGTTTCACGGTAAATTGCCAGACGTTCATCGACCACGGCCCTGACCCTGGCAACTTCAGCCCGGCGCCGGCCACCATCAAAAATCGGCCCGGCCAAATTGGCCGCCAGATTAAGAATCCAATTATCAAAAATAGAGCTTAAATTATCGTCAAAATAGTTAGCGGAGGCGGTTAATCTTAAAGCCGGCAGACGATCGGCGCGAGCCGCTACCACCTCCCACTCGCCGGCCTGTAAACGCAGACCGGCAGCCCGGATATCTGGTCGAGCAGCCAAGAGATCGGCGGGCAGGCCCAAGATCGGCACGGCCCCAACTTCGGGAAAAGAACGCGCGGCCAGCATCTCATCATTTAAACTGACCCGCCCGGCCAACAGAGCCAGACGCCGCTTGATAATCTCTTGATTGTTGACCGTCGGAATCAGGGCGGCTTGCAACTTTTCGACAATCTGCTGTTGCTGATAGATATCGAGAGCGGTTGATTGAGCCAACGGAAAACGTAAAATGATGAGTTTGAGCAATTTTTGCTGGAGTTCCATCTGTTGCAACAAAAGGTCATGGTGGCGACGATTTTCGATCAACTCAATCCAGCTCTCGGCCACAGCCCCGCTGACACTCATAATTGCCGTCTTAAAATCCTCTTCTGAAGCGGCATATTTTCCGGTTTCACTCTCTTTAAAGGCCCGCACCCGACCCCAAAGATCAACTTCATAGGCAGCATTAAGCCCCAACGACCACTCATCGTTTGAAACTTGCGATCGCCCCTTCTCTTTCATCTCCTGATGGTCCGCAGCACTGGAAAAACCCAATTCAGGATAGTAATAAGCCCCCGCTTTAAGAGCCGCATAACGGGCCTGTTCAAGCCGGGCTTGAGCCTCCAAAACCGTAAAATTTTCGGCCAGGGACTTGAGCATCAAACAATCAAGTTCACGACTTTGAAACGTTTTCCACCAGACGGTACCATGATCTTCGCTCTCCGAATAGAGGGAAAATACCGGCGGCAAATCTTCCGGCAGCCGCTCCACAACCTCCGGTCGCAGCATCGTACAGGCCGACACGGTCAGCAGCAGCAAAAAAACGGTTAGCAACCTTCTCAATCTAACTCTCCTGATAAAAGACTCGCATATAAAATCCGCAACAACGTATCCCCTTTCAATTGATTCACAAGTTATTTCCCCTGCAACTCAGCAATATTATTCAATTTCACCTTTACTGAGAGAACAAAGCAGATCAATTGAGATCGTCTCAACCTACAGCAGACTTTTAAGAACATTCACCACTGATTTTTTTCTATTCAGCAACACTGCTTTAATCTGCTTACCTTTAAACCCAAGGATATTTCCCATCAATACAGAATCAACCTCCAGTCGGCAAATCAAAACCCTCTCTCCTTCTCTCTTCTGAAGGTACTCTAAGCCGCGATAAAATCTATGGGATCCATCGTTTGTTACAATCAGTAATCTTGAGACACGGTCACTCAGGCTATCAATCTTCTGTAATCCTTGCAGTTCATTTGCCAAGAACTCTTCAATAGCTTCAAAACCAAAAATCATTGCGCCAGCGGATTTCGCATAAAAGAGATGCTTACGCAGTTCCGGATTTAATTTCAAAACAGGAATATATCTCTCCGAATCACTATAAAGTTCAATACTCTCGCTCTCTAATGCCGCTCGAACATCTGACTCAACGCCTTCATTTTCCAACTGTCTCGGTAATTTCATCATGTTTTTATACTACCTTCCCAAACCCGAAGCCCGGCGTGGATCGAAGGCGTCGCGTACGGCTTCGCCGATAAAGACGAGCAGACTTAGCATCACGGCGAGGACAAAAAAGGCTGAGAGTCCGAGCCAGGGGGCGTGGAGGTTGGCTTTGCCTTGGGCCAGGAGTTCGCCGAGTGAAGGTGAACCCGGCGGCATCCCGAAACCTAAGAAGTCAAGTGAGGTCAGGGTCGTAATTGAAGCATTTAGAATAAAGGGGACAAAAGTTATGGTGGCAACCACGGCATTGGGCAGGAGATGGCGAAACATAATCGTCAAATCGCCGGCTCCTAGAGCTTTGGCGGCGCGAACGTAGTCGAGGTTGCGGCCGCGCAAAAATTCGGCCCGGACAACGCCGACCAGGCTCATCCAGGAGAAGAGGAGCATGATGCCGAGCAGCCACCAGAAGTTGGGCTGAACAAAGCTCGAAAGAATAATCAAAAGGTAGAGAACCGGCAGCCCCGACCAGATCTCCATAAAACGTTGGCCTAAAAGATCAATCTTCCCCCCGTAATAGCCCTGCACGGCCCCGGCGGCAACCCCGACCAGAGAACCAAAAAAGGTCAAGCAGAGGCCAAAAAGTACCGAAACCCGAAAACCGTAGATCAAGCGGGCCACAACATCGCGCCCTTGATCGTCGGTTCCGAGCCAGTTGGCGAAACTTGGCGGTGACGGAGCCGGAACCTCAAGTTCATAATTTATCGTATCATAATGGTAGCGAATCGGCGGCCAGACTATCCAACCATTTTTTTGCTCGATCAAATCAACCAGATAGGGATCACGATAATCGGCTTCGGTGGCAAACTCGCCGCCAAAATCGGTCTCGGCATAAGAGACCAAAACCGGACAAAACAATTTCCCCTGAAAAGCGATCAGCAAAGGCCGGTCATTTACCAGCAATTCAGCGCCTAAACTGACCGTGAAGAGAAGCAGAAAAAGCCACAGCGACCAATATCCGCGCCGATTCGCAACAAAACGCTGCCACCGCCGCCGGTTGACCGGATTTAATTTAATTTCAGGTAAAAATCTCAAAACTCACGGGCCTCGAAATCGATACGCGGGTCGACCATCAGGTAGCAGAGATCACTGATCAGGTTGGTTAAAAGACCAATCAGGGTGAAGATATAGAGGGTTCCGAACATTACCGGATAATCGCGGCCGATGGTCGCTTCGAAGCCTAAAAGACCAAGTCCGTCGAGAGAGAAGATAACCTCGATCAGGAGCGAACCGGCGAAAAACATGCTGATGAAAGCGGCGGGAAAACCGGCGATAATAATGAGCATGGCATTGCGAAAAACATGACCATAAAGCACCTGGTTGCGGCTTAGACCTTTGGCTCTGGCGGTAATCACATACTGTTTACCGATCTCATCGAGAAACGAGTTTTTGGTCAGCATTGTTAACGTCGCAAAACCGCCGATCACCATGGCCGTGACCGGCAGGGCGAGATGGTGAAAATAGTCGAGGATTTTGCCGCAGACAGAGAGATCGGCAAAATTATTGGAGGTTAAACCGCGCAGAGGAAACCAGTCGAAATAGGTTCCACCGGCAAAAAGGACGATCAGGATAACCCCAAAAAGAAAGACCGGAATGGCATTGCCGACAATCACCAGTGTACTGCTCCAGATATCGAATCTAGTGCCGTGGCGCACCGCCTTGGCGATCCCTAAGGGAATTGAGACGAGATAGATGATCAACGTACTCCAAAAGCCTAATGAGATCGAAACCGGCAATTTCTCGATCAGAAGATCGATCACCCGCTTATCACGGTAAAAACTATCACCAAAATCAAAACTCAGATAGTCTAAAATCAGTTTGCCGTAACGTTTATAGAGAGGCTGGTCAAAACCGTAGAGTTTTTCGATCTCGGCCACCAGTTCGGGGTCAAGCCCCTGGGCTCCACGATAACTCCCCTCGCCTCCCGCACTCCGGCCGACCCGGCCCATTAATTCAGCCCGATCACTGCCGGCAACCCGCACCGTTGCACTCTCGCCGGTCGACTCCAGGCGGGCGATCATCTGCTCCACCGGCCCGCCGGGAGCGGCCTGGATGATAAAAAAATTGATCGTCAAAATTCCCAGCAAAGTCGGAATAATGAGCAAAAGTCGGCGCAGAATATAGGAGAACATGTAAATTACTTAACCCACCAGGTCATGAGACCGAGGCCATATTTGGGCACCAATTCGGGCTGGGCCAGTTTACTCCAGTAAGCGATACGAAAAGTGCTGATGTGCCAGTGCGGCAAGACATAAAAACCCCATTGCAGAACCCGGTCGAGAGCTCGTACCCGAGTCGTTAAATTCTGCCGGTCGGTGGCTCGAATGATTTTTTCGACCAGCGCATCAACCACCGGGTCCTTAATTCCGGCCAGGTTGCGACTGCCGGGAATATCAGCCACACTTGAATGCCAATAGTAACGCTGTTCATTACCGGGCGAGAGCGACTGACCATAACTCCAGACCACCATATCGAAATCAAATTCACGAATGCGGTTAAGATATTGGGCTGTATCAACAACCCGGACTTCGGTTTCGATACCGAGACGGGAAAGATTTTTCTTGAAAGGCAGAACAATTCGTTCAAAAGCCGGGGCCGTCAAAAGAATTTCAAAGACAAAAGGCTTACCGTTTTTATCTACGAGTTTCTTATTTTTCACGCTCCAACCGGCTTTTTTGAGAAGGGCAGCCGCCCGGCGCAGATTATGACGAATATTGCCGCGCCCGTCAGTCGTCGGCAGATGGTAGCTGTCTGTAAAAACTTCGGCCGGGAGCTGTTCGCGAAAAGGTTCTAAAAGAGCCTTTTCGGCAGCACTTGGCGCCCCCTTGGCAGCCATCTCGGAGTTACTGAAATAGCTGTCATTGCGTTCGTATTGGTTGTAGAAAAGGTTTTTGTTACTCCACTCAAAATCGAAGGCATAGATCAGGGCTTCACGCACCTGGCGATCACTGAAAATTGCCCGCCGGCTATTAAAGACAAAACCCTGAATCCCTTGCGGGATTTCGTGGGTAATCTCTTTTTTTATAATCTCGCCATCGTCAAACTGCGGGCCAGTATAGAGAGTGGCCCAGTTTTTCGAAACATTTTCATGGCGAAAATCGTACTCCCCGGCCTTGAAAGCTTCGAGGGCTACGGTCGCATCACGATAGTAGTCATAAATTAAAACAGCGAAATTGTAGCGGCCTTTATTGACCGGCAGATCGGCCGCCCAATAGTCGGCAACCCTTTCGTAAGTAATTGATTTGCCAGGAATAAAGCTTTTAATCCGATAAGGGCCGCTACCCAGAGGGAGATCGAGCCCGGACTTTTTAAACTCTTTGCCCTGCCAAAAATGCTGTGGTAAAATTTCAAGCTGGCCGACAATCAGAGGCAACTCGGCATTATCACCATCTTTGAACGTGAATTTAACCCGCCTTTGGTCAAGCGCTTCAACTCCAGTGACATCGGCGTAATACCTTTTATACATCGGCTGACCCTGCTCTAAAAGCAGGTTAAACGTAAAAACCACGTCGTCAGCCGTCACCGGATGGCCATCATGAAACCTAGCCGCTGGATTAAGATGGAAAATCACATACGTCCGGTCGTCGGCGAGCTCGACTTTCTCGGCAATCAATCCGTATTGGCTGAAAGGTTCATCCTCGGCCGCGACCATCAGGGAGTCGTAGATCATACCAAGCCCGGCCGCCGATACCCCTTTCAAGATAAAGTCATTAAAAGTATCAAACGTTCCGATTGCCGCCTGACGCAGCGTGCCGCCTTTGGGAGCTTGAGGATTGACATAATCAAAATGAGTGAAATCAGACCCGTATTTAAGTTCACTGTGTAAAGCCTGACCATAGCTTACAGTGGTTTCAGCAGCGCAGGCGGAAAAAGGCAGAGTTGACAACATTATAAGTAAAAAGAGAACGTAAGTGAGCTTTTGTAAAGAAGCGTATAGGTGCAACGTCATTTAAGACCTCTAAAACAGGAAAAAATTTGATATATGAAATTTATCAGGAGGGAAATTAACACAGCCGCCTTAAGCTGTCCAGAAGACATTTACAAAGAAATCTTGACTTTAAGCTTGAATTTAACAATAGTCACTAAAATTATTCTTGTGAACAACTCAAAAGATTAAATCAACAATCTTATGACTATGAAAAACTGGCTGGTCTATATTCTTCGGTGCCGGGATGATACCCTCTACACCGGCATCACCAATGATCTCGAAAACCGTCTCCAGGCACACAATGAAAAACGCGGAGCCCGCTACACCCGCGCCCGCGTACCGGTGACCTTGGTTTATCAGGAAGAGGCCGCCTCCCGGAGCCAGGCCAGCCGCCGGGAAACGGCGATCAAAAAATTAACCCGCCATAAAAAACTTGAACTCATTGCAGAGAGTGACAACTGACAAGATCAAATATTAATGAAGGCGTAAAAAGTCATG